>WHSL01000015.1 GCA_009380095.1 Streptosporangiales bacterium
CCCGGCGGTCCCGGTGGCCCGGGCGGACGGCCCGGGATGAACGGACCCGTTGACACGGGCAACCCCTCCGACGTCCGAGTCGCTCCAAGCTCCCGCACTTACGAAGAACTCAGCCCGGACGCCGACTACCGCTACTAGCGCCCCTCACCGGCACCCAAAATGCCTCGCGCTTCCGTGGGCGGCTTCGGCCCGAGCTGACGGCGGCTGCGCCGCACCGTAACTTCTGGGTGGCGGGCGCCTGCTACTCGGATGGCGGGCGCAGATGGCGGGCGTTCCCTCCCCTTCCTGGATGGCGGAGGCTTCGCCCCTAGCCGGATGGCGAGCCCTCTCCTAGACGGCCGGCGTCGTTCGCTCCCCGTCCTGGATCGTGGGCGTCGTTCGCTCCCCGTCCTGGATGGCGGGAGTTCCTCCTCCGCTTCTTGGGTCGCGGGCGTTCCTCCTGCCCTTCTCGGGTGGCGGGGCTTCCTTCCTGGGAGGGCGTCGGACAGCGGGTCCTGCTTGCAGGACGTTGTTCGGGTCGGAGGGGGGAGACGGGGCGGGATAACCGAAGAGAGCGCCCCCCGCGGCGGGGAGGCGCTCCCTTCGTGTTTCTGGGATCTGTGTCGGCGTCCTGCGGGGTCAGTCCTCGGAGCGGTGGGCGCGGCGCCTGCGGCCTCGGTAGTTGCCGCTGGCCTCCGCCGTGGTGGCGTCGTCCCCGTCACGGTCCCGTGTCTTGGCGAGCTTGCCGACCCGTGCCGCCGCCGGTGCGGGGCGCAGTCGGCGGGACCAGGTGCCGATGTGCGCCGCGACGAGGAGCACGAGCAGCGCGGCGGCCGCACCGAGCCCCCAGCGCTGGGGAGAGAGCGACGCGATCGCCTCGGCCGCACGCACCTGCGGGGACTTCTTGGCCTCGGGCAGCCCGGTGACCGCCTGGTCCCCCTCGGGATCGCTATACTGGAACTCCTGGTCCGGGCTGACGTTGGGAAGGCTCAGCGGGGAGTTCTTGGACAGCGGCTCCAGGTCCGGCAGCGCACTGGGCGCGGCGACCTCGCCGTAGGAGTCGTCGAGCCCGCCGGCGCCCCCGGCCCGCCCGCCGCCGCTCGACTCGCGCGCGGTGGACGCGCCGGGCATCGTCACGTACTCCGTGTTCGAGGTCGGCGAGGAGATGGTGCTGGAGGAGCCGGGCGAGGTGTGCCGGCGCGCCTTCACGCCGAAGCCGACCCGGCGGCCGGCGGCGCTGGACGGCACCGTGAACGTCGCCGAGGTGCCGGAGGTGCGCACCGTCTCGCCGAAGGAGCTCACGGCCTCGTACCCGACCAGGTCGGGCTCGGACCCGGCGTCCCACCGCAGCGTGACCTTGCGGCCCGAGCGGGTGGCGGTGACGCCGTCCGGGGTGGACGGTGCGTCGCGCACGACCACGGTCACCTTGTCGCGGTCGACCCACAGGGCGGTGAGTGCGCTCTGCAGGGTGACCTCATAGGTGCCGTTCGGCACGGAGGAACCGCCGACCGTGGTGGAGATGCTCTTGTAGCCCGTGTCGGCGACCCGCTCCGGGCCGTCCGGGGGGTTCACCAAGAGGCGACCCTTGGTCAGCACGTCGAGCGTGGCCGTCACCTTGGTCGCGGAGCTGGCGACGGTGTCCTCGCTCGGGCTCGTGATCTTGGTCGCGGCGGCCGCCGGGGTGGCGGTGGCGACCACGGTCAGGCCCGCCACCAGCGAGGCTGCGATCGCCCCCGTCGCGACCCTGTGCACGGACGTCACGGGTGTTCCCTTCGTCAAACGGCCGGCGATCGACCCACGTCCGGCCTCTGTCACAACTAACGCCAAAGGTGCGTTGGCGTTACGGAAGTTTTCCAACGAGCGCTATGGGACGACCGGCCCGGCGCGAGATCGGGCCGAAGCGGCAGGTGATCGCCATCCGCGCCGTGATCGGGTCACGACCGATACCTCTATTTCGGACGCGTCCACTACGCAGGCCCGCAGCCGGGCGTGGTTGAGCGCCGCCACCCGGGCGGCCTCCGCGCAGGCCGCGACGGCGGCACCGGGCAGGCGCGCGGCACCGGCCAGCGCGGCGAGATCGGCGGCGACGCCGGCCCGATGCCGCGCCACCCGCGCCGCTCCCACGGCCACACCCGCCATCACCAGCGCCCAGATCAACGCGATCATCGTCAACACCCACACCGTCCCCGACCCCCGCTCACTCCTCATCCCCAACCCCTCCCGCTCCGCCTCCGGCACCGCCGGGGCGTCCCCGCTGGAGCCGCGCTCGGCATCCCCATCTCTTTCGCGCGCCGCCTCGGGCAGGGCCGAGGCGTCCCCGCCGGAGCTTGGCTTGGTACCCCCAACCCCCCTCCCGCTCCGCTTCCGGCGGGGCTGGGGGGTCTCCATCGGAGTCCGGCTCGGTTGTGGTGGTGGCGTCGGCTTGCACGGTGATGTCGGGGAGTGGGCCGGCGTGATGCAGGCGGACGTGGACGTCGACGCGGGTCGTACGCGTGTCGCGGTGGATCGTGACCGTGGCGCCGCGGGGGGCGGATCGTCGGGTCTCGGCGCGGACCTGGTCCAGCGGTTCCCCGCGGGACGCGGCGCGCGCACCGGCGCGCGCCGCGTCCACACAGGCGACCTGGACCAGCACGACGTGAACCACGCCGATGCCCATGGAGAGCAGCACCCCGAGCGCGGGCAACAGCACCGCCGTCTCCGCGGTGACCCCGCCCTCGGCGGGCCCAGGCCGGCGCCTCATCGCCCGTTCACCCCGCCAGCCGTAGTGCTCGCTCGACGAGCTCGGCCAGGGCACGGCCGATGTTGTCGCTGCCGAGGATGCGGTGCAGCAGGGCCGCGAACCCGCAGGCGGCGATCATGCCCACGGCGTACTCGGCGGTGGACATGCCTCGGTCGGCACGCCTCCGCCAGGCCCCGTGCGGACGCACGACGTTGTGCATCGGACCTCCTCCACGGTTCCGTCCTGGAACGGGCACCGCCATGGCGGCGCCCACCTCCAGACTTCGCGCCCAGGGCTCCCCCGGTGGGCCGCTCCCCGAATCTGTGGACAGCACCCCCGGCCTCCGCCCGAGCCCCCCAGCCTGTGGATAACCCCTCCACGCCCCGCCTCCGCCGACCCGGGCCGACCCGGGCTGACCCGGTGGCCGGACCGCGGGTCGCCGTCGTCACCGGTGACCGGATCTAGGTGCCGCGACGTGGGGTGTCATGGGGCCATGCCGGTGGGCAGGAGCCCGGCGGCAAGGGGGACGATGCCGATCAGCACGAAGGCGGGGAGGAAGCACAGGCCCAGCGGGATGACCGCGAGGACACCGGCGCGCTGCGCCGCGGCCGAGGCACGGGTCCGCTGCAGGGCGCGCTGTTCCTCGGCGAGCCTGTCGAGCGCGGCGGCCGGGGGTGCGCCGGTCCGCGCCGCCCGGACGATGGTGCGGGCCAGTCCGGCCAGCTCGGGATCGGCGGCCAGTGCGCTCCACGCCGCTTCGGGCTCGGCGCCCAACAGGAGGCTCTCCGCGACGGTGCGCAGGCGGTCCCCCAGTGGGCCGGGGAGCGCCGCGGCCACCGCGGCTGTCGCTTCGGCCGGTCCGCGCCCCGCCAGCAGGCAGGCGGCCAGAAGGTCGATGGCGACGGGCAGGTCGGCCCGGAGGCGAGCGCGCCGGGCACGCACCTCCTTCGGCTCCGCGTTGGCGAGCAGCCGGAACGAGGCGTAGCCCACGCCGATCCCCGCGACGGCCCCGGTCGCCCCGCCCAGCGCCACCGCGACCAGCAGGCCCACCGCCCCCGCCTTGGCCACCATCCGGATCGGACGGCGTGCGCTGTCCTGCCCGCCCTCCGAAGCGTGGGTGGACGGCTCGAACCGCGGGCCGAACCGCGAGGTAGGCGGCGTGGACGAGCGCCGGAGTGCGGCGAGGCGATCCGCCGGGCCGGTTCGTGGGGCGAAGGCCAGCCATCCCGCGAAAATCGCTAGCACCACACTCCCGACGATCAGCATGGAGCCCCGCCATCCCTCGCGCTGTCACCGCTCATCGCGTCCCCCTGCCGCTCCCCGTCCCCAGCGAGCGCGCCCCCCGGGCGACCATCACAATGGGCTCGGCCGGCCGTCGTCCCACTTCGGTGGTCATAACGCCTCGTTTGCCTTCAATTCGGTGGTCTTCGCACCTCGTCTGCGTTCAGTGGTCATCGCGCCCGGGCCTTCATCGGGCGTCGGTTTCGAGCGCGGTGGCGGCGATTCGGGTGCTCCACCAGAGGCCGAGGGCGTCCAGGGCCAGGCCGACGATGAGGCAGGCGATTCCGGCGGGCGTGCCGAACAGGAAGTCGAGCGGGTGGGCGCCGGACCCGGATGCGAGGCCGAGGCCCAGCAGGGGCAGCGCGGCGAGCAGCCGGGCCGTGGCGCGGGGGCCGGCGAGTTGTGCGGACACCTGGGCGCGGTGCGCCTGTTCGTCGCGGAGGCTCTGGGCCACCTGCTCCAGCACGTCGGCGAGCCCGCCGCCGCTCCCCGCGCCCACCCGCCAGGCCGCGGCCGCCTGCGCCAGCCCCGCCGCGCCGGGCTCCCGCCGCGCCACCGCTGTCAGCTCGGCCGGAACGTCGCCTCCCGTCGCGGCGGCCGCCGTCACCCCGCGCAGCCCGGCTCGCACGCCCTCCGGCAGCACCTCGACCGCGGCCTGCAGCGCGTCACCCGGCGTACGGCCCGCCCGCAGCTCCGCGGCCATCGACTGGCACAGCTCCACGCTCGCCTCGGCCCAAACCGCGCCGTCCCTCCGCCGCCGCGCACCGCTCCGCCACCACGAGCACCTGCCCAACCACGTCAGTACGACTCCCAGCACACCTCCCCCGGCGCCGCCCGGGCGACCACCTGCCATGGCGCGAGTGCGCCCGGCGCGACCATCCGCCATGGCGGCAGTGCCCCTCGCACGACCACCGGCTATGGCACCAGTGCCGCCCGCACGACCACCCGCTATGGCACCAGTGCCACTGGCGAAGGCCCCGGCCCCGGCCGAATCCGCACCAGGCGCCGGGATTTCGGTGGGAGATGTGGTTCGGGTCAGGGCGGTGAGGCGGCGTGAGGCCGAGGGGGGTGGTGTCGCCAGCCAGGCGGCGAGTGCGGCGAGGAGGGCGGAAAGGAGGGTGGTGGTCATGTGATCGCCTCGGTGCGTTCGCCCAGTAGCGGGCGCAGGGCGGCTGCTCCCGGGCCGGTGCGGTCCTCGCCGTCCGGGGTGAAGGTGATGGCGGGGACGGCCGTGACGAGGCCGGTGGTGGCGCGTCGCAGGACGCAGATCTCCGCGACGCGGCGCCTGCCGCCGGGGCGTTCGCGGACCAGGTGGACCACGACGGAAAGCGCGGCTGCGAGCTGGCTGTGTACGGCCTCGCGGCTGAGTCCGGCGGCACAACCCAGAGCTTCCAGGCGGGCCGGCACGTCGGCGGCGGCGTTCGCGTGCAGGGTGCCGCAGCCGCCCTCGTGGCCGGTGTTCAGTGCGGCCAGCAGGTCGACCACCTCGGCCCCGCGGACCTCCCCGACGACGAGCCGGTCCGGCCGCATGCGCAGGGCCTGCCGGACCAGCTCCTGCATGGGCACCCCGCCTGCGCCCTCGACGTTCGCCGGGCGCGTCTGCAGCCGGACCGTGTGCGCGTGGTCGGGGCGGAGCTCGGCCGAGTCCTCCACGAGCACGAGGCGCTCCGCCGGGTCGGCCAGCGAGAGCAGGGCGGCGAGCCAGGTGGTCTTGCCGGTCCCGGTGCCGCCGGTGACGAGGAAGGCGGTGCGCGCGGCGACGAGGCCACGCAGGATCCGCGCTCCCAGCGGCGACGCCCCGCCGGCCGCGACAAGCTCGTCGAGGCCGAAGGCGCGCCGCCGTGGCAGGCGCAGCGACAGGCAGGTGCCCTCCGGCGCGACCGGCGGCAGGACCGCGTGCAGACGGGTGCCGTCGGGGAGGCGTGCGTCCACATACGGGCAGGCGTCGTCGAGCCGGCGGCCGGCCGCGGCGGCGAGCCGCTGGGCGAGGCCGCGCACCGCCGGCTCGCCGCCGAGCGTGATGTCCACGCGGGCCAGCCCGCGTCCGCCGTCGATCCAGACCTCGTACGGGCCGTTGACGAGAACGTCGGTCACCCCGGGCAGCTCCAAGAGTGGTTGCAGCGGGCCGGCGCCGGTGAGGTCCGCGCCGAGCCGCTTGGCGGCGGCCAGCAGCTCGTCGTCGCCCAGCGGGCCGCCCTCCGCCCGCAGAGCGCCCGCCACCTGGGCGGGCGTGGGCGGCACCCCCATCGCGATGAGCCGCGCCCGCACCGCCGCCAACAGCTCCGGCGACGTATCACCCCGGACGCCCGGGGATGCGATCGCCGGCTCGGCCTCATGCGCACTCATCTCGCACCCCTCGATACCGCCACCCCATCGCGGCAGGGGGTGCCCCGCCCACCGCCGCGGCCACGCTCATGCCTCACCAGCCCGGCGCGCCGCCGATGGCGGGCCGCGGTCGGACGGGCCTTGCCCGGTGCTGTGGGCGCGGTCATGCCGCGGCTGCCTGAGTGGGGTGGTTGTCGAGGATCTGGCGGCAGAGGGCGGCGAGTGGACTGCGGCGGGCGCCGCCGGGTGGGCGGCCGCGTTCGAGGTCGGCATCGAGTCCGGGCTCGGGGGCGAGGGAACCGACGAGCGGCAGCGCCAGCGTCTCCGCGATGGCCACGGCGTCGACCCCACCCGGCGCCGGCCCGCGCACGACCAGCCCGACCTGGCGCGCGAAGGCCCGGATCCCCCGGGTCACGTGCGCGGCCGCCACGGCCGCCCGTACCTCGGCCGGGACGACGACGAGGGCGGCCTCGGCCCGCTGCAGCGCGACCACCGCCGCCGCGTCCACCCGCCGCGGCAGGTCGACGACGACGAGATCGGTACCGCGGACGGCCGCCGACAGCACCGTGCGCATCGCGCCGGCCGGGATCTCGGCGGCCGGTTCCCGCCCCCAACTGAGCACCGCAAGGCCGTCCACCGAGGGCAACGCGGCGCGCAGCGCGGCACAGCTCAGCCGGCCGCGCCGCCCGGTGAGATCGGACCAACGGGCGCCCTCGGCGTTCTCACTGCCCAGCACGAGATCGATGCCACCCCCCAGCGGATCCCCGTCCACCAGCAGGGTGCGCAGGCCGGCGCGCATGCCCGTCATCGCGAGCGCGGTGGCCAGCACGGTCGCACCCGCCCCGCCGCGCCCACCCACCACGCAGAACGTGCGCGCCGCGGCGGTCACCGGCTCCGCGGCCTCGGCCAGTTGGTCGATCAGCCACCGCTCGCTCTGTGGAAAGACGGCGACATGCTGCGCACCGACGGACACAGCCTGCCGCCATATGCCCGGCTCGGCCGTCTCACTGATCAACACGACCGCCGTACGCGGCGGCAGACCGTGCCTGGCCAGCACCCCGACGAGCTCGATCCCGATAAGGATGAGCGGCGCACTGTCCCAAGCACGGGCGGCCTCACCCGGATCACCGGTCGTCCGCACCGGAACATCGGCCGCCGCCGCAAGCCGCATCACGTGGTCGTGCAACACCGGGTCAGTCGTGATCGCAAGCGGCGGTACGACGGACGACGACACCTCGGCGGTCCCCATCGATGACTCCTTCCATCCGGAGACCACCACCGTCCCGCCACGCAGACGAGACCACACCGCCATCCTCAAGACTGTGGATAACTCCAAAGGACCACGAACCACCCCGCCGAAACACCGGCAGGACGAGACCGTCCGCCACAGGGCGCGCAGCGCCCGAGGACACGGGGGGTCCGGGGGGTCCGGGGGGTCGTCCCCCCGGAAGGCATCGCGGCCCACGGGGCAGTTGCCCAAAAAGGCAACAACCAGAGGAAGCCGGCTCGGACAGGCGGCGACCCCCGCCGGGGGGGAGAGCGGGGGTCGCCATACGGTCCGGCTCCGGGGGGGTAGAGCCGGTCCCGTTTCCGGAGAAAGCCTGTGTCCGAACTTCTGAGTTGGAACTCATGGGGGCGCCGTGTGGCGCCTCCCAGAAGAAGCAAAGCAAACCTACTGCACTTCAGTCTAGGGAGATACAACATATGCTGTCGGATCGTGGATAGTTCCGTCGAGCGTCGAAGTTCGCGTAGTGCGGTCTTTTCGACCGGGACAAGACGATCACCGCGAAGTCGAGGTCCCTCGCATTCGTCTCAACTGTTCTATCCTGAGCCCTCCATCCCCGCCGTGACGTGCTGAAAGCCCTCACAAGGGGACCGCGTCCAAGCGCGCCGTACCGCCACGGAGCGAGTCGGCACACCCTGCGAGCGGTCGCCCGGGGCCACCTCACACCGACCCGCCCAGCGGAACCGGAAATCTCACCGATCGAAAGTGCCGCCCGGACCCCGCATCCGGCCACCAGGCCAGGCCGCGACGTACGGTCCCGCGCGGGCCACACCCCCTGCCACGACGGCGATGTGGCCACCAGGTGATCCCCATCCCCGCCTCCACCTGCGGTGATCTGTAGGCATGGGTTGAGTAACGGAGGGTGGCAGGGGGTTTTCAATCCCGCTGATTCGTCGTAGAAAGGTGACACGGGCTCCGTTGAGCCCGTACACGGCAGCCGGGTACCCACGCGCGACCAGCCGCGGGAGGCGCGTCGAGACAGGCTTGACCTGGTCCGACGGAGTAGAGGTGCACGCTTGGTAGCCCGGCCTGACGTGTCAGGCGACGGCGTCCCATCCGTGGGGCGCCGTCCGCTCGTGCCAGGACGCGTGCCAGGACGCGTGTCAGGACGCGTGTCAGGACGCGTGTCAGGACGGCGCGGCAGGGCGTTGTGCCAGGCCCGGCCGCACGCGCCGGTTCACCCGCGGAGCAGGGCCTCGCAGACGGCGAGGGAGTCCCGCGCGCCGAGTTCCACGGCCTTCGCGCAGTACGTGACCCAGCCCGCCACACCCTCCGGGTCGCCCGCGAGGTAACCACGCAGCGCAGGCTCGTACCCGCCGGCGGTCTCCGCGTACCCGACCTCCGGGGCGACCAGCGACTTCGGGTCAAGACCACGCTGGATGTACGTGAGCCGCTCGGCGGCCCGCGCGACGAGCCCGTCACCCCAGCCGAACGGCCGCAGCGCCAGCAGCTCGCCGTGCACGATCGCCCCCGCCACCAGCGCCGGCGCCGCGCTCGGCGTGGTCAGCAGCCCGGTCAGCCCGTCAAGCCGCATGGCCAGCTCCGCGGGCGGTACGGCGAGCTCCTCCGACCCGCCCGTGACCTCAGGGTTCGTCCGAGGACGGCCGAGGTCGTCGGCGGGCACCGCGTCGGCGGCGGCCAGTACGTGCAGCCGGGCGAGCACCTGCCGCGGGGCCTTCGCCCACAGGTCCGCGAGCTGTCCGACCTCGACGGACAGCCGCAGCGCACCCTGTACGGCCGGGGTCGTCACGTCACCGGCGCGGATCGTCTCCAGCGGTACCTCCTCACCGGACAGCGCGGCGGAGGCGCGGGCGCCGCGCAACGCCGACTCGGCGGACACGTCGGCGCTGCGGCGTCGCAGTATCCGGTGGCCGAGCAGGCGGTCGACGCCGGCGCGGGCCGACTCGACGGCCTCGGCGACGCTGGGAAGTGCGGCGATACGGGCCAGGGGATCATCCACGTGGCCGACCCTATGCTGCTCACGGCCGTGCCCCGGCCTCGGGTCCGTGCCGCTGAAAGCGCAGCCGCTTTCCCGACATAGCGATCAATATGACCGTAGCGACCGCGATTCCCTATGCCGGGATGGAAGTCGTATAGATGACAATCCACCTACAGGTGTCACGGAGCGTAAAAACGGCCTTGACTCGATGGGTTTAGCCGGAGCAATTGCCCGAGTTCGGAATCCCATCGGATTAGCGCATTTCCGGCGGCTGACACGGCATCCCCGGGAATCGCCCGCACCCCTTCCGGAAGTTGTGAACTTCCGCCGTACGGCCCGGCCGGACACGGTTCGTAGCCGCTTCTCTGCGTAGGGCACACGACGGGCCTGGTCCGAGGGGTCGCCCACACGCGCCCATTTGGAGGGAGCACACTTGTGACCACACCACGATCCTGGTGAAGTGGGGCGTGTCCCACGTCCCCGAACCGATCCGTCGCCAACCGATGTCGAAGGAGTGCCCCCGTGGCTCAGGAGAGTCCTCAGGAGACCCTGTCGAACCTGCTGCACGAGACGCGGCGCTTCCCTCCCCCCGCGGAGCTCGCGGCACAAGCGAACGTCACGGCCGACGCCTACGAGGCGGCCGCGGCCGACCCTGAGGCCTTCTGGGCCGAGCAGGCCGGCCGCCTCGACTGGGAACGGCCCTGGGATAACGTCCTGGAGTGGGAGCCGCCGAACGCCAAGTGGTTCACCGGCGGCACGCTCAACGCCGCGGTGAACTGCGTCGACCGCCACGTGGCGGCGGGGCGGGGAGAGAAGGTCGCCTACCACTGGGTGGGTGAGCCGGGCGACACCCGCACCATCACCTACGCCGACCTGAAGTCGATGGTCAGCCGCGCGGCCAACGCCCTGCTCGAGCTCGGCGTGCGCAAGGGCGACCGGGTCGCGATCTACATGCCGATGATCCCGGAGACGGTCGTCGCGATGCTCGCCTGCGCGCGGATCGGGGCGCCGCACATGGTGGTCTTCGGCGGCTTCTCGTCCGACGCGCTGCGCAGCCGCATCGACGACTGCGACGCCAAACTCGTGATCACCTCCGACGGCGGCTACCGCAAGGGCTCGGCCAGCGCGCTCAAGCCGAACGTCGACGAGGCGGTGGCCCAGACGCCGAGCGTGCGCAACGTCCTCGTCGTCCGCCGCACCGGGCAGGAGGTGGCGTGGACCGAGGGCCGCGACGTGTGGTGGCACGACGCGGTGGACCGGCAGAGCGACGAGCACGCCGCCGAGGCGCACGACGCCGAGCACCCGCTCTACGTCATGTACACCAGCGGCACCACGGCCAAGCCCAAGGGCATCCTGCACACGACCGGCGGCTACCTCACCCAGGTGGCGTACACGCACTGGTCGGTGTTCGACCTCAAGCCCGAGACCGACGTGTTCTGGACCGCCGCCGACATCGGCTGGGTCACCGGGCACTCATACATCGTGTACGGCCCGCTGGCCAACGGCGCGACCTCGGTGATGTACGAGGGCACCCCCGAGACCCCGCACCGCGGCCGCTGGTGGGAGATCATCCAGCAGTACAAGGTCACCATCCTGTACTGCGCGCCGACCGCCATCCGCACGTTCATGAAGTGGGGCGACGACGTCCCCGCAGGGTACGACATGTCGTCGCTGCGGATCATCGGCTCGGTCGGCGAGCCCATCAACCCCGAGGCCTACGTCTGGTATCGCAAGCACATCGGCGGCGACAGCTGCCCGGTGGTGGACACCTGGTGGCAGACGGAGACCGGCGGCCTGATGATCTCCCCGCTGCCGGGCGTCACGGCGGGCAAGCCGGGCGCGGCGATGCGGCCGCTGCCGGGCATCGTGGCCGACGTGGTGGACGACCAGGGCAAGTCGGTCCCGAACGGGGGCGGCGGCTTCCTGGTGATCCGCGAGCCGTGGCCCTCGATGCTGCGCGGCATCTGGGGTGACCCCGAGCGCTACCAGAAGACGTACTGGGATCGCTTCCCCGGCCTGTACTTCCCGGGGGACGGCGCCAAGCGCGACGAGGACGGCGACATCTGGCTGCTCGGCCGGGTGGACGACGTGATGCTCGTCTCGGGTCACAACATCTCCACCACCGAGGTCGAGTCGGCGCTGGTCTCGCACCCGAAGGTGGCCGAGGCCGCCGTGGTGGGCGCGACGGACCCGACGACCACGCAGGCCATCGTGGCGTTCGTGATCCCGCGCGGCGACAACGACCTGGACGGCGAGTCCCTGATCGCCGAGCTGCGGGACCACGTCTCCCGCTCGCTCGGGCCGATCGCCCGGCCCCGGCAGGTGCTGATCGTGGAGGAGCTGCCGAAGACCAGGTCCGGCAAGATCATGCGCCGGCTGCTCCGGGACGTCGCGGAGAACCGTCAGCTCGGCGACGTGACGACGCTCACCGACAGCTCCGTGATGGACCTCATCCGGGAGAAGCTGCCCAGCGCCAAGCCGGAGGAGTGAGCAGGTCATCACCATGGACGGGGGAGCGAGCCGCGGCGGCCCGCTCCCCCGCCGGCGTCCCCGGCGAGGGCATACGGCGCGTGGCACCTGGGGAAGTCCCAGGTAGCCTCGGGGATAGGTGTGCCGGGAAGCCTGGTCGGCATTCGCGTGTGTTCCGGCACGCGTCCACGTGCTGCGCCGACCGGAGGTCGTGTGACTCGTCCCGCTGTCTATCCCGTACGCCTTGGCCGCCGCTACACGCGGCACGTCGCCGAGGCGCTGCGCACCGAGACCCTCGGTGGCGCCATCATGCTCGGCGCCGCCGTCGTCGCCCTGATCTGGGCTAACTCCCCGTGGGCGGCCGCGTACGAGACCGTACGCGAGGTCCGGATCGGACCCGCCGCGCTGCACCTCGACCTGACCCTGCAGGAATGGGCCGCCGACGGCCTGCTCGCCATCTTCTTCTTCATCGCCGGCCTCGAGGTCAAAGAGGAGATGGTGCACGGCGAGCTGTCCTCGCTCCGCTCGGCGACGCTGCCGATCATCGCCGCGGTCGCGGGCATCGTCATACCGGCGACCATCTACACCGGCGTGACCTGGGGGGTCCCGGGCGCGCTGGACGGCTGGGCCATCCCCACCGCCACCGACATCGCGCTGGCCCTGGCCATCCTCGCGGTCACCGCGAGCTCCCTGCCCACGTCGCTGCGGGCGTTCCTACTGACACTCGCCGTGGTCGACGACCTCGGCGCCATCGCGGTGATCGCGATCTTCTACACGGAGAAGCTCGCCTTGGGGTGGCTTGCCGCCGCGGTCGTGCTGCTGGTGGTCTACTGGGTGCTGCAGCGCCGGCGCGTACGCGCCGCCTGGGTCTACGCGCCGATCGCGATCGCGGTGTGGATCTGCGTGCACACCGCGGGCGTGCACGCCACCGTGGCGGGGGTCATGCTGGGCCTGCTGATCCGTGTCTGGTCCCACGAGGACGAGGAGGAGTCGCCATCCGAACGCGCCGACCATCTGTTCCGGCCGATCTCGGCGGGGCTGGCGGTGCCGGCCTTCGCACTGCTCTCGGCGGGGGTGGCGCTGTCCCCGGCCGGCCTCGGCGGCGTCTTCACCGACCGGATCGGCCTGGGCATCTTCCTCGGTCTCGTCGTCGGCAAGCTGGTGGGAGTGCTCGGCGGGGCGTGGCTCGCCGTACGGTTCGGAATCGCGCGGCTCTCGCCGGACCTGTCCTGGCGGGACATCGGCGCGGCCGGGATGCTCGCCGGGGTGGGCTTCACGGTCTCGCTGCTCATCGGCGAGCTCGCGTTCCCCGGTACGGACCGGGCGGAACTGGTCACCACCGCCGTCCTGGTGGCGTCCTTTGTCGCAGGCGCACTCGCCGCAATACTTCTCCATGTCCGGGTAAGAAGGCGTGACGCGGCGGTGCCCGCGCCCTGAAGCAACGGCATTTCGAGCAGCGCCACTTCGAGAGGAGCCTCCATGTCCGAAACCCGGCCCGAAGGTGACCGGGCCGCAGCGGATTCCTCCATCGGCGACCTCGTCGCGCGGGCCAGCCAGGACGTGTCGCGCCTGGTACGGGCGGAGATCGAGCTGGCCAAGATGGAGCTCGCGTACGACGCCAAGCGCGTCGGCATCGGCGCCGGGTTCTTCGCCGCCGCGGCCTTCATGCTGCACCTGGTGCTGATCCTGGTCTCGGTGGCGCTGGCGCTCGGGATCGCCGCGTTCGGTCTGCCGGCCTGGGCCGGCTTCCTGATCGCGGGCGGCCTCTACGTGCTGGTGGCCGCGCTGTTCGGGCTGATCGGCTACACCCGGATGAAGGGGCTGGCCGGGCTCAAGCGCACGCGGCGCACGCTCGCCGACGACCTGTCGATGATCCGCCGTGGCGGGGACACCGGCTCCGCCGGCGCCGTCACCGGTGCGCCGACCACGGACTGAGCGGCGGAGGCCTCGGGGATGAACGCGATCGACGAGGGCGTCGTCGCGATCGATGGCCCCTGGACGCACCGTACGGTCAGCGCCGGCGGCACCCGGTTCCATGTCGCCGAGGCCGGCGAGGGCCCGCTGGTGCTCTTCCTGCACGGCTTCCCCGCCTTCTGGTGGGCGTGGCGGCACCAGCTCCGGGCGCTGCCCGCCGCCGGCTACCGCGCGGTCGCGGTGGACCTGCGGGGGCACGGCGGCAGCGACAAGCCGCCCCGCGGCTACGACCTGATCACCCTCGCCGGGGACGCCGCCGGGCTCGTCCGGGCGCTCGGCGAGGCCAACGCGGTGATCGTCGGGCACGCGCTCGGCGGCCTACTCGGCTGGACCATGGGCATCTACCACCCCAAGGTCGTGGAACGCCTGGTGGTGACGTCGATGCCGCATCCGCTGCGGCTGGCGGGCTCGCTGCTCACCGATCCGCGCCGGCAGGCCTGGGCGGCCCGGTACGGCGTCGGCTTCCAGATGCCGGTGCTCCCCGAACGGCGGCTGGTCCGGGACGGGGCGGAGATCGTCGGGCGGATGCTGCGCGCCTGGTCCGGCCCGGGCTGGCCGGACCCGGAGACGGAGCTCAGGTATCGCGAGGCCATCCGCATCCCGGGCGTGGCGCACTGCACGCTCGAGTGCTACCGCTGGCTGCTCCGTTCCCAGCTGCGCCCGGACGGGCACCGGTACCGGCAGGCCATGCGCACCCCGGTCCAGGTGCCGACGCTGCAGCTGCACGGCGCGCTGGACCCGGTGATGCTCCCGCGCAGCGCCCGGGGATCCAGCCGGTACGTGGACGCGCCGTACCGCTGGCGTCTCATCGAGGGCGCCGGGCACTTCCCGCACGAGGAGCGGCCGGAGTTCCTCACCACCGAGCTGCTCGGCTGGCTCTCCGACGACACGCTGGGACACTGAGATCCGATGAGTACGGGAACACGATGAGCACGTCCGGCGAGCGTGACCGCGATCCGGCGGGCCGGGCCCGCAGCGCCCGCCCACGCGACGCGATGGGCCGCCCGCTGCCGTACGGCGCCGCGGGCGAGCCGCGGGTGCCCGAAGACGCCACCTTCACCCCGGACGAGGGCCTCGCCGAGGCGCAGCGGCTGATCGACACGGACCGGCCGTTCCACGCGCACGAGGTGCTCGAGGCCGTGTGGAAGTCCGCCGGGGAGGCGGAGCGCGAGCTGTGGCGCGGCATGGCCCAGCTGGCGGTGGGGCTCACGCACGTACGGCGCGGCAACGCGCGGGGGGCGGCGGCGCTGCTGCGCCGGGCGGCGGACCGGATCGCCCCGTACGGGCCGGACGGCCCGTACGGCATCGACATCGCCGGGCTGACCGCGCTGGCCCGGAGTACGGCCGAGCGCATGGAGCGGGAGGGCACCGAGGCGGCCGCCGAGTCCGCCCTCAAGCCGCGCCTCACTCGGCCCGAGTGACCCGCCCACTCGCGCCGGTCACTCCGCCCCGACTGAACCGCCCGGTCGCGCCGATCACCCCGCCCCGAGTGACCCCGCCCGGTCGGGGCGCGGTCGGTCAGTCGCAGGCCTGGGTGGAGACCGCCCGGGTGGAGGCAATGCCCCGGCGGGCGTCGCTCGCGACCTCGTCGGCGGTGAGCGCGTAGCCGGTGTCCGGGTCGCCGACGGCCGCAGCGAACACCACTCCGTACACGTCGCCGTTGGGCGCGAGCAGCGGCCCGCCGGAGTTGCCGGGCTCGACCTTGGCGCGCAGCGCGTAGATCTCCCGGGACACGTGCTGGGACTCATAGATGTCCAGCCCGCGCGCGGTCTGCTTGGCCCGGACGCGGCCGGCCACCGCGGTGAAGCCGTGGTTGCGCGGGAAGCCGGCGACGACCGCACTGTCCCCCGTCTTGGCCTCGTCGTCGAAGTCGAGCGGCCGGGTCCGCAGGCCCGGCACGTAGAGCACGGCGACGTCGCGGGACGGGTCGTAGACCACCACGCGGGCCTTGTAGACCCCGCCGCCCAGGGTGAGGATCGTAGGCCCGCCGCGCACCCCGGCCACCACGTGCGCGTTGGTCATCACTCGCTCGCGGTCGAACACGAAGCCGGTGCCCTCGATGTGCCGCTGGCAGTCGGGGGCGGTGCCGGTGACCTTGACGACGCTCCTGCGGGCGGCCCGCAGCGCCTTGGTGTTCAGCACCTTGGGGTCGGGGGCCGGCACGTCCACCAGCGGCTGGTTCCCGAGGCCCGCGAAGACCTGCGGGAAGTCGCTCGCCTCGACGATGTCCTGGAACGCCTTGAACCAGGTGCGGGCGGCCTCCGGCATCACGCGATCCACCATGTGCAGCACCTGCGACCGCTGGGTCTGCTGGGTGAGCCACGGGATCGGCGAGTTGACCAGCGCGTTGCCGATCAGCCAAGCCACCAGGAGCACCGAGACCACGCTGATCGCGGCGCCGCCGATGGCGTCGACGAGCTGCGCGGAGTCCCAGGTGACGCGGGAGCGGACCAGCGCGCCGATGGTGGAGGCCAGGAACTGCCCGAGCGTGGCGGCGAGGAAGACCACGGCGACGGCGAGCAGCGCGCGCTGCGAGGGGGTCTCCACGATCTCCCGGACGATCGGCGGCGCGATCACCGCGCCGAGGACGGCGCCGCCGAGGAAGCCCACGAAGCTGAGCGCTCCGACGATGAACCCCTGCCGATATCCGGAATATCCGAACAGCACGACGAGCAGAAGGAGCACGATGTCCAACAGGTCGCCACGCACGCGCCAACGTTACCCGCCCGTCCGGGGCGTCCGATGCGGATCTTCCGGATCGTCCCCCGACCCGGAAGGTCAGCCCCCTCTGGCCTGCCGCTCGCGGTCGATCTCGCGGTCGATGAGGCCCGCCTTGGCGGACGGCAGCGCCTCGACCCGCTCGGTGTTCCACGGGCGCGCGAACCCGGTCAGCTGGAGCAGCTTGTCGAGCAGCCCGGCGGTGAACCCCCAGACCACCATGCCGCGTACGGAGAACGCGACGCTCCGGTAGCCGTTCCGCGGGTTCGTGGGGTGCCGGACCCAGAGCCGGTTCTCCGGGTCGGCCAGCTCCGCCAGCGGCACCCGCGCCACCGCCGCGACCTCGCCCGGATCCACCGGCCCCACCGCGCACGGCTCACGCCACCAGGCCAGCACCGGCGTCACCCGGAACCGCGTACGGCTGACGAACAGCTCGGGAAGCACGGCGAGCACGTCCACCCCGGGCGGGTCGAGCCCGGTCTCCTCCTCCGCCTCGCGCAGCGCCGCGCCGACCGGCCCGTCGTCGCCGGGGTCGATGGTGCCGCCGGGGAACGCCGGCTGACCGGCATGGCTGTTGAGCGTGGCGGCCCGCTCGATGAGCAGCACGTCGGGCCCGGACGGCCCCTCGCCGAACAGCACCAGCACCGCCGACGAGCGGCCGCTGCCGTCCCGCGGGGCGCGCGGCAGGCCGCGCAGATCCGCCTCCGCCCCCGCCTCGGCGAGCGGCCGCAGCCAGGCCGGCAGGGCGCCGGGAGCCGTCACGAGAACGGCCCCGGGCGGACCAGCTTCTCCGCGGTCTCCGGGTCGGTCGGGCCCTCGCCGAAGGCGGGGCACATGGCCGCGAGCGGGCAGGCGCCGCAGGCGGGCTTGCGGGCGTGGCAGATGCGCCGGCCGTGCCAGATCAGCCGGTGCGAGAGGATCGTCCAGTCCTTCGGGGGGAAGAGCTCGGCCACCTCGTGCTCGATCTTGACCGGATCCTCCTCGTGCACCCAGCGGAAGCGGTTGACGAGCCGCTTGAAGTGCGTGTCGACGGTCAGGCCGGGCACGTCGAAGGCGTTGCCGAGCACGACGTTCGCCGTCTTGCGGCCCACCCCGGGCAGCTTCACGAGCTCGTCGAGCGTGTTCGGCACCTCGCAGTCGAACTGCTCGCACAGCGCCGTGGACAGCCCCATCACCGACTTGGTCTTGGCCCGGAAGAACCCGGTGGGCTTCAGGATCTCCTCGACGTCCTCGGGGTTGGCGGCGGCGAGGTCGGCCGGGCTCGGGTACTTGGCGAACAGCGCGGGGGTCGTCATGTTCACCCGCTTGTCCGTGGTCTGCGCGGACAGCACCGTCGCCACGAGGAGCTGGAAGGGATTCTCGAAGTCGAGCTCGCAGTGCGCGTCCGGGTAGGTCTCGGCGAGCACCCGGTTCATCCGCCGCGCGCGCCGCACCATCCCCAGCCGGGTCTCCGACCGCCACTTCCGCGCCCGCGCCCGCGGGGCCGCCGCCTCCGTCGCCATGCCAGAAAGACTAGAACCTCCCTCCGACAATCGGGCCCCCGTACCTGGACGGAGCCGGAGTATGCGGCAGGGCGATAACGGGCTCACAACGCACGAATAACGGCATTGGCCGTTTTTCAATACACTCGACCAGGCATGGTGGCCGTGGCGCGCAGCGCGCGGCGCGACAGGCCGGAACCCACCCCGAGTTCACTTCCGAGTGCGATGTGCGTCACACTGTTTCTGATCGGCTTGCTAGGAGGAAGCGTTGGACGACGCCGAAGACGTGCTGAGTCGGGCACCTCTGTTCGAGGCGCTCGACGAAGAGGGCGCGAAGGGGCTGCGCTCCTCGATCAACGAGGTTCGCATCAACCGAGGCCAGACGCTCTTCTCCGAAGGAGACGACGGCGACCGGCTGTATGTGATCCTCGACGGCAAGGTCAAGCTGACCCGCACCGCACCCGACGGCCGCGAGAACCTCTTGAGCGTGCTCGGCCCAGGCGAGATGTTCGGGGAGCTGTCGTTGTTCGACCCCCGCCCGCGCACGGCCAGCGCCGTCGCGGTGACGGACGTGCGGATGGCGGGCCTCGGCCACGACGACCTGCGGCCCTGGCTGGCCGGCCGGCCCGAGGTGGCGGTCCACCTGCTGAAGGCGCTCGCCCAGCGGCTGCGCCGGACCAACGACGTGATGGCGGACCTCGTCTTCACGGACGTGCCCGGCCGGGTCGCCAAGGCGCTCCTCGACCTCGCCGACCGGTTCGGCCAGCAGCGTGAGGACGGGCTGCACGTGCACCACGACCTCACCCAGGAGGAGCTGGCCCAGCTCGTCGGAGCGTCCCGGGAGACCGTGAACAAGGCCCTCGCCGACTTCGCCAGCCGCAACTGGCTGCGCATCGAGGCCAAGGCCGTGGTCATCCACGACGCCGACCGGCTCCGCCGCCGCGCCCGCTGATCCCCCGGCCCTCGTGCGCGCCGGGGCCGGAGATCAGAGACGGACGTCCGGCGGGAGCTCGCCCTCCTCGCCGAGGTAGGCGAGCTGGGCGCGGACGGAGTACTCCGCCGCGAACCAGACCTTGCGGTCCACGTCGGCGTACACCCGCGCCACGATCTCCTTGATCGTCCTGTCGCCGGCCGCGAGCGCCGCCCGGATCTCGGTCAGCCGTTCCCGCCGGTGGTCGATGTAGAAGTCGATCGCCGTCACCGGGTCGGTCAGCACGGGCCCGTGCCCGGGCAGGATGCGCCGCGCGGCCGTACGGTCCGACCAGTCGCGCAGCCGGTCCAGCGAGCGCAGGTAGTTGCCCAGGTTGTCGATCACCGTGGTGCCCCGGCCGAGCACCGTGTCGCCGGTCAGCAGTGCGCCGTCGGCGGGCAGCAGGAAGGTGAGCGAGTCGTCGGTGTGCCCCGGCGTCCCCACCACCTCGATCTCCAGGCCGCCCGGGGCGGTCACCACGTCGCCCTCGCCGAGCCCCTCGTCGCCGAACCGGTGCGCCGGGTCCAGGGCCCGTACCGGCGCCCCGGTCAGCTCGGCGAACCGGCGCGCGCCGCCGGAATGATCGTCGTGTCCGTGCGTGAGCAGGACCGTGGTCACCCGCTTGCCCGCCGCCTCCACGGACTTGACCACCCGGTGCAGGTGACCGTCACCCTCGGGGCCGGGGTCCACCACCACGGCCGCGTCCGACCCGGGCTCAGAGATCACCCAGGTGTTGGTGCCGTCGAGCGTCATCGGGGATGGGTTGGGGGCGAGTACGCACCGGGCCCGTTCGGTCCCAGAGCCGTCGATACCTGTGCCGTCACTGGCAGAGCCGTCGATGCCGCCTGAGTCGGTCACCGCGTGCCGCCTTCCTTGAGATCGGTTCAGAGGGGGTAGTCGACGCCCTCGGGCGCCGTCAGCCACAGCTTGTCCCCCACCTTGTCGATGCCCGGCATCCGGGGGGCCATCGCGCCGGTGCGGTCCGCGTCCAGGCTCGCGCCGACGGAGCCGCACGCGCCCACCTCGTTGAGCGTCACCGCGGTGGGCGGCAGCAGCATCATCTCCCGCGCCCGCCACGCCGCCAGCGCCTCGGCCGGCCGCACCCAGGCCACCGTGTCCGCCTCGCCGCCGACGTCCCGGGTGCGCTGGCCGGCGGGCATCGCGGCCACGAAGAACCGCGTGTCGTAGCGGCGCGGCTCGATCACCGGCGTGACCCACCGCGCCCACGGGCGCAGCAGGTCCGAACGGAGCACGAGGCCGCGCCGCTGCAGGAACTCCGCGAGCGACTGGCTCCGGTCCAGCAGCGCCTGCCGGTCCGCCTCCCAGGAGTCGTCGCGGGTGTCGTCGACGACGCTGTCCGAGGTGGGCCCGGCGAGCAGCACCCCGGACTCCTCGAAGGTCTCCCGTACGGCGGCGCACACCAGCGCCCGCGCGGCGGCCGGCTCGGCGTTGAGCGTCTCACCCCACTCCCGCGGGCTCGGACCCGCCCACCCCACCTCGCGATCGCGGTCGCGCGGGTCGACGCCGCCGCCCGGGAACACGTACGCCCCCGGCGCGAACGCCATGGACGCGGCACGGCGCAGCATGTACGCCAGCACGCCGGCACCGGCACTGCCGCCGGCACCGTCGCCTACGCGGTCGTCCCGCAGCAGGATCACGGTGGCCGCGTCGCGCGGGTCCACCGGCGCGGTGCGCCCCTCGATCACGTCCCAGCCGCGCTCCACCAACCCCTTGGACAGTGGGATGGCATTCGCCACGCCGGCCTCCTGACACCTTGGGCACTCCGGACACGGAGCGCATTCGGGCACTCCGCCCATGATTCCCGAATAAGGTTCTAATCGGAAGGGGTGGCAGGGAGGCGCGCGGTGTCAGCGGACCTCGGCGACCAGCTCCACCTCGACCGGGGCGTCGATCGGCAGCGCCGCCACGCCCACCGCACTGCGGGCGTGCTTGCCGTTATCGCCGAACACCTCGCCGAGCAGCTCGCTGGCGCCATTGGCCACCTGGGGCTGGCCGGTGAAGCCCGGGTCGCTCGCCACGAACGCGACGACCTTGACGATCCGTACGACCGCGGACAGCTCGCCGACCTCGGACTTGACCGCGGCGATCGCGTTCAGCGCGCAGATCCGGGCCAGCTCCTTGGCCTCCTCGGGGGACACCTCGGCGCCCACCTTGCCCTTGGCCGGCAACTTGCCCTCCACCAGCGGCACCTGGCCGGCGGTGTAGACGTACGAACCGGTGCGCACGGCGGGGAGGTACGCCGCCACCGGCGGGACGACCTCGGGCAGCACCAGGCCCAGCTCGGCGATCCGCTCCTCCGGTGTCACTGCTTCTCCCGCTTCATGTAGGCGACCAACTGCTCGGGGTTGGGGCCGGGCACGACCTGGACGAGCTCGTAGCCCTCCTCACCCCAGTTGTCGAGGATCTGCTTGGTCGTGTGGACCAGCAGCGGAACCGTCACGTACTCCCACTTCTTCATGAGGCCAGAGCTTAACGACGACGGAGGCGCCGTACGGAGGGTCCGTACGGCGCCTCGTCGTCCGCGGGTCACTGGGCGGGCGGGATGTCCTCCGGTCGCGGGGCCGGCTCCACCTTGGGCAGCGGCGCCTCCAGCCCCTGGATCGGCGGCACCTCGTCGGCCGCGGTGACCGGAGGGAGCTCCTCCGCCGGATCGGGCCGCTGTGCGGCCTCCGCCGCCGCGGCCTCGTCCGGGGTGTCGCGGGCCGTTGCCCGGTCGAAGAACCGCAGCATCTCCACCGGCAGCGGCATGACCAGCGTGCTGTTCTTCTCCGCTGCCACATCGACCACGGTCTGCAGCAGCCGCAGCTGCAGCGAGGCCGGGTCCTGCGACATCACGTGCGCGGCCGCGGAGAGCCGCTTGGACGCCTGGTACTCACCGTCGGCGGAGATGATCCGGGCGCGCCGCTCCCGCTCGGCCTCGGCCTGCCGGGACATGGAGCGCTTCATCTCCTCCGGCAGCGACACGTCCTTGATCTCCACGCGCTCGATGCGCACGCCCCACGGGCCCTCGGTGGGCTCGTCGATGATCTCCCGGAGCTGCGCGTTGATCACGTCCCGCTCGGACAGCAGTTGGTCCAGCTCGGCCTTGCCGATCACCGACCGCAGCGAGGTCTGCGCCACCTGGCTGACCGCGTAGTAGTAGTTCTGCACGTTGACGATGGCCTTGACCGGGTCGATGACCCGGAAGTACACCACCGCGTCGACGCGCACGCTGACGTTGTCGCGGGTGATGCCGTCCTGCGGCGGCACCCCCATGGCGACGATCTGCATGTTGACCTTCTGCAGCCGGTCGATGAACGGAACGATCAGCGTGAGCCCGGGCTCACGGACGCCCCGCTGGACCCGCCCCAGCCGGAAGACGATTCCCTTCTCGTACTGCTGCACCACACGGAGCGAAGTGCCCAGCAGGATCAGCACGAACAGAAGGAGGATTCCCAACAACACCAGGCCTGCCACGGCCGCATCATCCCCTGCGATTTCGATCAGTCGTCGTTACTGACATTCGACCACCCGCGACGGCCGAAGGTTCCGCTCAGCTGCGCCGGACCGCCTTAGGACCGCCCCATACGGGGGGTGTCCCCTGACACTAGTGAAAAGAGTCACGAAAGACCCCGCTTACCCGAACCGATAACCTCGGGCACGTGGGCGCTCGGGACACCGACTGGGAGGGCGTACGCCTCCACGTCGTCACCGGCAAGGGCGGCACCGGCAAGACCACGGTCGCGGCCGCGCTCGCCTTGGCGTTGGCCGAGGGCGGCCGCAGGGTGCTGCTGATCGAGGTCGAGGGCCGCCAGGGCATCGCGCAGATCTTCGACCGGCCGCCGCTGCCGTACGGGGAGCGCAAGGTCGCGGTCGCGCCGAACGGCGGCGAAGTCTACGCGCTCGCGGTGGACCCCGAGGAGGCGCTGCTCGAGTACCTCGAGATGTTCTACAACCTGCGCCGGGCCGGCAAGGCGCTGACCAAGCTCGGGGTCGTCGACTTCGCCACCACCGTCGCGCCCGGGCTGCGGGACGTGCTGCTCACCGGGAAGGCCACCGAGGCCGTACGGCGCAAGGACAAGGCCGGCTTCACATACGGCGCGGTGGTGATGGACGCCCCGCCCACCGGGCGCATCGCCAGGTTCCTGAACGTCAACACCGAGGTGGCGGGGCTGGCCAAGGTCGGGCCGATCCACAACCACGCGGACACCGTGATGCGGGTGATCCGCTCCCCCGAGGCCGCGGTGCACTTCGTGACCCTGCTGGAGGACATGCCCGCCCAGGAGACCTTGGACGGCGTGCAGGAGCTGCGCGAGGCGGAGCTGCCGGTCGGCGGCGTCGTGATCAACATGGTGCGGCCACCCGCGCTGCCGGTGCGGCGGCTGGAGTCCATCGCCAAGGGCACCGTGGACGTGGACGAGCTGACGCTCGGGCTGAAGGCGGCGGGGCTGGACAACGCCCCGGTCGTCGCCGAGGGGCTCGCCGCCGAGCTGGTGGACCACGCCAAGCGGGTGGCGCTGGAGCGGCGCATCCGCCGGCAGCTCGCCAAGGCGGACCGGCCGCGCTACGACCTGCCGTATCTGTCCGAGGGGATGGACCTGGCCGGGCTCTACACGCTGGCCGACGCGCTGCGCGACGCGGGCGCCGCATAGGGGACGCCGATGACCAAGCCACTTCCCGCCAAGCCCGCTGCCTCCGGCCGGCAGGGCCCGGTGGAGCTCGACGTCGCCGGGCTGCTCGACGACCCGCGGACCCGCATCATCGTGTGCTGCGGCTCCGGTGGCGTGGGGAAGACGACCACCGCTGCCGCGCTCGGGCTGCGCGCCGCCGAACGGGGGCGCGACGTCGTCGTGCTGACCGTGGACCCGGCGCGCCGGCTGGCGCAGTCGATGGGGCTGTCCCGGCTGGACAACACGCCGCGCCCGATCGCCGGCGTGGACGAGTCCGCCGGGGGGCGGCTGCACGCCATGATGCTCGACATGAAGCGGACCTTCGACGAGATCGTCGAGGCGCACGCCGATCCCGACCGGGCCCGCCAGATCCTCGCGAACCCCTTCTACCAGTCGCTCTCGTCGAGCTTCTCCGGCACGCAGGAGTACATGGCGATGGAGAAGCTGGGGCAGCTGCGGCGGTCCGACGAGTGGGACCTGATCGTGGTCGACACCCCACCGAGCCGCTCCGCGCTCGACTTCCTGGACGCCCCGGAACGGCTGGGCCGCTTCCTCGACGGACGCTTCATCAAGATACTGACCGCCCCGGCCAAGGCCGGCGGCCGCGCCTACATGCGCCTCATCGGCGCCGGCTTCAGCATGTTCACCAACGCCATCACGAAAGTCCTCGGCGCCCAACTCCTGAAGGACGTATCAACCTTCGCATCCGCCCTGGACACGGTATTCGGCGGCTTCCAAGAACGCGCAGAGCAGACCTACCGCCTGCTCCAGACCCCCGGCACCTCATTCGTCGTGGTGGCCGCCCCAGAACCCGACGCCCTACGCGAGGCCTCCTACTTCGTGGAACGCCTCGCCGAAGAACGCATGCCCCTTGCGGGCCTGGTCCTCAACCGAGTCCACCGCTCCCGCGCCCCAGAACTCTCCGCAGCCCGCAGCCTCGCCGCAGCCGAGACCCTAGAAGAATCCGGCCGCCATCCCCTGGCCGCAGCAGCACTCCTCATGCACGCGGACCGCACCCAACTGGAAACCCGCGAGTGCCGCCTGAGAGACCACTTCACCTCAGCCCACCCAAGCGTCCCGGTCACCGAGGTCCCCGCCCAGGCCGAAGACGTCAACGACCTAACAAGCCTCCGCGAAGTCGGCCAAGCCCTCGCCACCCCCAACTGACCGACAAAGTCCAGCAGGGGGCAGGGGGCAGGGGGGTCCGGGGGGCGGCAGCCCCCTGGGCGGGGGGTCCGGGGGGTCGTCCCCCCGGGCAACACGCGTAGGCGGCCAGCGGCGAAAGTGCCGCCAGGCACTGAGCACCCTGAGCCCCCGCCTACGCCCCGCCTACGCCACTCCGAGCTCGTCGAACTCGTCGAAGTCGCTGCTGCGCTCGTATTCGTTGCGGGCGTTCTCAAGGAGCTCGCGCCAGGACTTCACGTCCGGGCGGCGGCGCAGCAAGGCCCGCCGCTCGCGCTCCGTCATGCCACCCCAGACACCGAACTCGATGCGGTTGTCCAGAGAGTCCGCCAGGCACTCGGTGCGGACCGGGCACCCGCGACAGACCAGCTTGGCCCGGTTCTGCGCTGCCCCCTGGACGAACAGAGCGTCCGGGTCAGTCGTACGACAGGCGGCGCGGGCGGTCCAATCCGTGATCCACATGGCCCCACTCCCCATGGTCGTGTGCTGTCTGTAGTCGACGGGTTGAGTCGAACTTCGGTCGGTCGGTTGACTGACTCTGGGCCGACGGGCGCGGACGTCGAGCCGCCAAGTGAAAGCCGCAGGGAAGAAACTACGGAACTCTGCGCCCGGATCAACAGCCCCCGTTGGACCCATTTCTGAAATAGCCCTCTCGGGCCATCCCCTCCCATCGGACTAGTTACGGACCCATCACGCCCCGCACCCGACCACACCGAACCGCCTGCCCCACAAGGCCTCGTACCGGCACGCCGCGGCTGACCCTCCGTACCCGCCCCACCACGAGCGGACATGACCGGTCAGATCTTTTCGGGTTGCGCCGCGGTCCGTCCGCTATGTACCTCACGGCCGACGTAGTCTGTTCGGGTGTCTCAAGGGACGATGTTGGAGAAGGCCGCGCAGCTGGCCGGCGTGGGTGTCGTCGCCGGCGTGCTGGTCGGCGCCCTGGCCCTGCCCTTCGTCGGCGCGGCCGGGATCACCGCGCGCAACGCGGCCAACGGCTTCCAGAACCTGCCGAGTGACCTGCGCACCCCCCCACTGGCGCAGCGGTCCCGGATCCTCGACTCCGACGGCCGCGTCGTCGCCACGTTCTTCGACGAGAACCGCGAGGTCGTCTCGCTGAAGGAGATCGCGCCGGTGATGCGGCAGGCGCTGATCGCGATCGAGGACGCGCGCTTCTACCAGCACGGCGGCCTGGACCTGAAGGGCACCATGCGCGCGGCGCTGAGCACCGCGGGCGGGGCCCAGCAGGGCGGCTCCACCCTCACCCAGCAGTACGTGAAGAACGTGCTGGTGGAGTCGGCGGAGACGAAGGAGGAGATCGAGGCGGCGCGGGCCCCCACCCTGGCGCGCAAGCTCAAGGAGCTGCGCTACGCGCTGACCATCGAGAAGAAGCTCCGCAAGAACGAGATCCTCGAGCGCTACCTCAACATCGCCTACTTCGGCGACGGGGCGTACGGCGTGCAGAGCGCCGCCCGGCACTACTTCGACACCACCGCGAAGAAGCTGACGCTCGCCCAGTCGGCCACGCTGGCCGCCATCGTCCGCAACCCCGGCTACGACCCGCGCCGCTTCCCCAAGGAGGTGCTCCAGCGCCGCAACCTCGTGCTGCAGCGCTTGGCCGACACAGGGAAGCTGCCCAAGGCCGCCGCCGACAAGGCGAAGAAGGAGGAGCTGGGGCTGGACGTCACGCGCACCAAGAACGGCTGCCACTACAGCAAGTACCCGTTCTTCTGCGACTACGTGGTCAGCGAGATCCGCACCAACCCCATCTTCGGCAAGACCGCCAAGGAGCGCGAGAAGCTGCTCAAGCGCGGCGGTCTCACCATCCGCACCACGCTCGACGTGAAGGCGCAGAAGGCGGCGGACCGGGCGCTGCGCGCGCAGATCAGCTCTCAGGACTACGAGGTCGGCGCGCAGGCCATGGTCGAGCCGGGCACCGGGCGGATCAAGGCGCTCGCGGTCAGCCGGGAGTACGGGGAGGACAAGAGCCGCCGCCAGACGCAGATCAACTTCGCCGCGGACCAGAAGCACGGCGGCAACCTCGGCATGCAGGCCGGTTCCACGTTCAAGGCGTTCGTGCTGGCCGCCGCGCTGGACAAGAACATCCCTTACGGCGAGCGGATCATGGCGCCGCACCGGGAGCCGTACACCGGCTTCACGAACTGCGACGGCGAGAACGTCAGCGACTACGGCGCCAGCGCGGCGAACGCCGCGGACGGCGAGGGCGGCAAGGCGTTCAGCGTGCTGACCGGCACGCACCACTCCGTCAACACGTTCTTCATCCGGCTGGAGCGCAAGGTCGGGCTCTGCGAGTCCGTGGAGATGGCGGAGAAGCTCGGCGTCCGGCGGTCCACCGGCCAGCGGCTCAGCCAGATCCCGTCCTTCGTGCTGGGCGTCGACCCGGTCTCCCCGCTGCAGATGGCCGCGGCGTACGCGACCTTCGCCGCCCGCGGGGAGTACTGCAAGCCCATCGCGATCACCGAGATGCTGTCGCACGACGGCAAGAAGATGAAGATCCCGCGGCCCAACTGCGACAAGGTCATCGACGAGGACGTGGCGGACGCGGTGAACTACGCGCTGTCCGGCGTGATCAACAAGGGCGGCACCGGGGCCGGCCTCAGCCCCGGCTTCCCGGCCGCAGGCAAGACCGGCACCACCGACGACTACGGCAACGCCTGGTTCGCCGGGTACTCGCCCAAGCTGGCCTCGGCCGTGGCGCTCGGTGACGAGCGCGGTGCGGCGCAGCACAAGCTGCGCAACGTCACCATCGGCGGCCGCTACTACGGCCAGGTCTTCGGCGCGACGATCTCCGGCAAGATCTGGCAGGCGAGCATGCGCGGCGCCCTCGCAGGCGAGCGGAACCCGGGCTTCAACCGGCCCTCGGGGAAGTACTTCCGCGGCCTCAAGCGCGAGAGCGACGACGACAAGGAGGGCAATACAGTCCCCGCCGTCGCGGGCCAAGACATCATGAGCGCGATGACTGAGCTGCGCCGGGCCGGCTTCAACCCGCGGTCCGCCGGCCAGGTCTCCTCGCCGGTCCCCGCCGGCCGGGTGGCGCGGACGTCACCGGACGCCGGCAGCCGGCTGCGGAAGGGCTCGACCGTGCTGGTGTACATGAGCGGCGGTGACGGAGACAACGGTGGGGGCGGCGGCGGTGGCCGCTGGCCACCCCCTCGCCCCCGCGACTGACCTGATGGTCCGGCGGCGCCGCCGGCTCAGCCGAGCCGGCGGCGCACCTCCGCGGCGACCCGCCCGCCCTCGGCACGGCCCGCGACCTTCGGGTTCACCACGCGCATGACCTGCCCCATGGCCTTCGGCCCGGACGCCCCGGTCTCCGCGATCGCGTCCGCGACGAGAGTGCTCAGCTCATCGTCGGAGAGCTGCGCGGGCAGGTAGTCCTCGAGCACGGCGCCCTCGGCCCGCTCGTCCGCCGCCCGCTCCGGCCGGCCGCCCGACTCGAACGCCTCGGCGGCCTCCCGCCGCTTCTTCGCCTCGCGGGTCAGCACCCGGGTCACCTCGTCGTCGCCGAGCTCGCGGGCCGCGGCTCCGGAGACCTCCTCGTTGGTGATCGCGGTGAGGGCCATCCGGATGGTGCGGGTGCGGACGGTGTCGCGGTCGCGCATGGCCGCGGTGAGGTCGGCCTGCAACCGTTCCTTGAGGGAGCTCATGGCCGTTCAGTCTGTCACCATGAACGGGTGAGGATTCGTCCAACGCTCGCCGCGCTCGGCGTGGCGGCCGCCGCCGGCATCGGATACGCGTCGGTGATCGAACGCAACTGGTTCCGGCTCCGCCGCCACGACGTCCCGGTGCTCCCGCCCGGCAGCCGCCCGATCCGGCTGCTGCACC
The DNA here is from genome assembly GCA_009380095.1 of Streptosporangiales bacterium. Lineage (GTDB taxonomy): Bacteria > Actinomycetota > Actinomycetes > Streptosporangiales > Streptosporangiaceae > WHSL01. The sequence goes on from WHSL01000015.1 coordinate 28,839, forward strand.
TCTCCGACGCGCATCTCACACCCGGCCGCCGCCGCCTCATCGAGTGGGTACGCGGCCTGGACACGTACGAGCCCGACCTGGTCGTCAACACCGGCGACTCACTCGCACACCCCGACGCGGTGGGGCCCTTCCTGGACGCGCTCGGCCCGCTGCTCGACCGCCCGGGCATCTTCGTCTACGGATCCAACGACCTGTACTCGCCGGTGCCCAAGAACCCGGCCAGGTACCTGTGGCGCACCAGCAAGTCGGACTACAAGCGCACCGTGCCCGACCTGCCGTACGAGGAGCTCGGCGCGGGCATGAGGGCGGCAGGCTGGATCGACCTGAACAACCACAAGACCTCGCTCAAGGCGGGCGGCATCGACATCCAGGTCGCCGGCATCGGCGACTCCCATATCAACCGCGACCGCTACGACACGGTCGCCGGCCTGGCCGACCCCACCGCGGACCTGCGCCTGGCCCTGATGCACTCCCCCGAGCCGCGCAACCTCGACCGCTTCGAGGCCGACGGCTACGACCTGCAGCTCGCCGGCCACACCCACGGCGGCCAACTCTGCCTGCCGTTCTACGGCGCCCTCGTCACCAACTGCGGCATCGACCGCAACCGCGCCCGAGGCCTGAGCCCCTGGGGCGACTCCTGGCTAAACGTCTCCGCCGGCCTAGGAACCTCCCCCTGGGCCCCAGCCCGCTTCGCCTGCCCCCCAGAAGCAACCCTCCTAACCCTCCTCCCCCGCAACTAAGAGGAGAAGGACCCCCAACGGGACCACAGAACAACACGCGACCGCACCGATGGGCAGGGGGTCCGGGGGCGACAGCCCCTGGGCGGGGGGCTCCGGGGGGTCGCCCCCCGGGCAAAAAGAAAGCGGGCCCCGGCGAAGGCACCCCGAAGGGGTGACAAGCACAAGGGCCCGGCCCGCGGTGGAGGTGGGATTTGAACCCACGGAAGGTTGCCCTTCACACGCTTTCGAGGCGTGCGCCCTCGGCCACTAGGCGACTCCACCGTGATGGAGCCTACCGGAGATGGGCGTCCGGCCGGTAAGCGATTCGGGCTCCGTGGTTTCGCGTGAAACGTTCAGCGGTCGAGGTCGAGGACCCGGGCGTGCAGCACCAGCCGCTGCTGCAGGGCCGCGCGGAGGGCGCGGTGCAGCCCGTCTTCCAGGTAGAGGTCGCCTCGCCACTGGACCACGTGCGGGAAGAGGTCGCCGTAGAAGGTGCTGTTCTCCGCCAGCAGCTGCTGGAGGTCCAGGACGGCCTTGGTGGTGATGAGCTGGTCCAGCCGCACTTGGCGGGGCGCCACCTTGGCCCAGTCGCGACTCTTCAGGCCGTGGTCGGGGTAGGGGCGGCCCTCGCCGACCTGTCGGAAGATCACCGGCTCAGTCTAAAGAATCCCGTTTCAGGTCGCCGGGCGAACCGGCCATCCGCGCGCCATCGGTTTAACCGAGCGTAGCCGAAGTAAACGTAGGGTAAGAGTCTCGCGTGGGGGAAGTCAGTGGAGGGGGATCATCCGGTTGCTCGGCTTCCGTCGTGTCCATCCGATGGTGACGATCTGTACGGCGGTCGTGCTCGCCGTCGCGGGGTGTACGAGCTCGCCCCCCGCACCGCGCCGTACGAACACCATCGTCACCGACTGCATGGGGCACATGACCTCGATCGACCGGCCGCCGCGCCGCGTCGTCACGTTGACCTCGAGCGTCTTGGAGATGCTCTTCTGGCTTGGCGCCGAGGACCTCGTCGTCGGTACGGGCACGCCGCCCTCGCCGGGTGACTTCCCGCGCCGGTACGAGTCCGAGGCGTTCCGGATCCCCCGGCTCTCGGACGCGTACAAGGCGGGCGCGTACACGCCGGTGCCCGCCAAGACCCTGCTCGGCGCGGAGCCCGACCTCGTGGTCGGCGGGTTCCCGAGCAACTTCATGTCCTCCGGCGCGCTCGGCCAGCAGGAGCTCGCGGCCCAGGGCATCGCCTCCTACCTGGCCTTCAGCACCGCCTGCCCGGACGAGAACGTGGGCCCGCAGAACGATCTCACCCTCGTCCACCGCGACCTGCTGAACCTGGGCAAGCTGCTCGGCATGGAACGGCGCGCCAACCGGCTCGTCGCGGACATGAAGGCGAAGGAGAACGCCGCGGCGGCCAAGGTGAAGGGGGCGAAGCGCCCGTCGGTGTTCGCCTTCGAGTACAACGAGGGCACCCGGCGGCCGGTCGTGGCGGGCAACCGGCAGACCATCAACGCGGTGATCCGCATGGCCGGCGGCATGAACGCCTTCGCGGACGTGAACACCGCGTACCAGGACATGGACTGGGCACGGGTCCGCAAGCGGGACCCGGACGTGATCCTGGTGATCGTGTACGCGATGTCCACGTCGGAGGAGACCCGCGAGGAGTTCCAGAAGGCGGAGCGATTCCTCCGTACGTCCCCGGCGACACGGACGATGCGCGCGGTACGGAAGCGGTCGTTCGTCCGGCTCGTGTACGAGCAGGGATCGGTCGGGGGCGTACGCAACGCGAACGCCGTCACCGCGCTCGCGGAGGGGCTGCACCCGGAGCGGTACTGACCGGCGCCCTCAGCCCGGGTCGTAGGCCTGGGAGAGGCGGCGGTACACGAACCAGAGCGGGATCGCGGCGAGCATCACCAGGATCCCGTCGACGAACAGCGGCCCGGGCGTGGGGCGCTCGATGCCGAGCACCGTCTCCTCGGCCAGCGGTTCCGACCAGCCGTACCGGAGGGCGTGCTGCAGTGCCCAGGCGGAGGCGAGCCCACCGGAGATGACGAGGCATCCGCCGAGGTAGGCGAGGCCGGCGCATACCCCACGACGGACCGAGGGGCGGGCCAGCAGGCCCCAGGCCGGAAGCAACATGTCAATGATCATGCAGGTGGCGAGACTCGCCCACAAGCGATTCGCGGGTCACCGCCGCAGGTTCCAGCTCCGGAAGATTCGGCCCGGGGCGCGGTGCGGGGCGTCCGGCGCCGAGTAGATAGAGCACGGCCTCGGCGAATCCGTCCACGCCCAGGGCCGCCTCGGTCTCGGAGTCGCGCAGCGCGGCCGTCTGGAACGGGCCGAGCCCGAGCGCCGTACAGGTGAGCGCGAAGGTCTGACCGAGATGTCCGGCGCCGAGCAGGGTGACCCGGTACGCCCGGGGATGCCGGTACTTGTACATCGAGCGGTCGAAGACCGCGGTGACGAAGCAGAGGAAGGCGGCGTCGGCGCACATCCGCTGGGCGAAGCAGAGCCGGTCCACCAGCTCCGGGTCGTGCCCCGGGTCGAGCAGCTCAAGGGAGTGGTTCTCCGCGCGGTAGTGGTAGATGGCGGGCGGCAGGCCGGCCACGTCGCGGACCGCGAGGTAGCACTCGAGCTCCTGCCGGGCGCCGCCGCTCGGGCTCGTCCGCAGGAAGAGCGTGCCGAACTCCCGGCCGTCCACGAAGTGCATCGGCCCGAACGTGTAGTGCAGCACGGTGGAGAGCTCAGCGAGCGTGACCGGCTCCGCGGTGAAGTCGCGGATCGTACGCCGGCCGGTGAGCACCTCCCCGAACGGCTGGTCCAGCGGGAGCAGCGCGCGCGGCAGATACACCTGCGGCGCGTCCGGATGGCTCTTGAAGATGGGCGGGGCCGGGCCGGTCGCGGTGACCACCTCCGCGGCGGCGCGGCGGTGCTCCTCGTCGTCGCCGATGTAGACGGCGTCCTTCGTGCCGAAGTGGAAGAAGCGCGCCTCCACGCTCCAGTGCCGCCACTCCCGCAGCAGCGCCTCCTCCTGGGCGGCCGCGGCGTCGCCGCGCCGCACGAGCAGGCCGCACTCCTCCAGCTGCCCGACCGCCTCCAGGACGCTATCCGTACTGAACTCCGGGAGCTCGGCGGCCACCTCCTCGGCGGGCCGCCAGTCGGCGAAGCGCTCGAGCAGGTCGAGGGTGACCGGATCGACGGTCACCGCGTTGGGTTCGTCGTGATCGGTGGACTTCTCAGCGAGGTAGTTCTCCGCCAGGAGCTCCCCGTCCTGCCAGTGCAGGATCAGGGAGCGTGCCCGGCGGTACGCGGAGGTCACCGAGGGTGATTGCTCAGCAGGTTCTTCCGCGTGCTGCGTCGGCGTAGTGAGAGCTTGAGGACCTTACGGACGGATCCGGCCATTGGGGCACCCCCTTAGCAACGACATCATTCATCGTGACAGGTCGAGGACACCGGGGAAAGCGGTCACCGGCATCCCCATGGGTCCGCTCAGGCACCGGCGCCGATCGCCCCGAGCAGTACGAGCACCACGGTCACCACCGCGAAGAGCCCGTGCCCTGCGACGACCGGCAGCGGGAAGTGGGCTTCGGCGGGCGTGGCGGACCCCGTCTCCCCCTGGGCACGGCGGACGGGCAGCCAGCGCAGCAGCATCACGAAGCCGAGCACCGCGACCGGCACCAGCAGCGCGAAGGCGATCCAGGCCGTGGTCGCCCCGCCGGCGAACACGTACACGATCCACACCACCAGGCCGATCGCGGCCAGCCCGAAGTGCCCGAAGATGACCGGGACGGGCAGCCGGCTCTCACCGCCCCGCGCCCCGCCACGGGAGACCCAGATGCCGAGCATGAGGAAGCCGCCAAGGGCGGTGAGCACCCAGAAGATCAGAGCCGCTATGTCCATCGGAACCTCCGGAGTCGATCTCGAAGGCCGCCACACGCCGGGCGCGCCGCGGCCACGGATGGTGGGTCAGCCGGCGCGGCGGCCGACCCGAGTGAAGCCCTCGGCCTGGGCCGCCTCGTCCGCGACCCGGACGCCGTACGCGTACGCGAGCTTGCCGCCGAGGTAGCCGGACACGCCCAGCACGGCGAGGCTCACGACGCTGAGTGCGAGCTGCCCGGCCGGGACGGCGTCCTGCGCCGCGCCGCCCGCCTGCCGCCACAGGAACCCGCCCACGTACGCCACTGTGACCAGCAGGTTCAGCGTCATATGGGTGAGCGCCACCGCGAAGGCCCGGGTGCCGGACGGGATGACGAACAGGTCCAGGAAGCCGACCATGGCGGCCGCGAGCGCGCCGATCACCCCGATCGCGATCAGCCACATCGCGCCCTGGGCGAGGAAGGCGGGCTGGTCCACCGTGTGCGAGGCGACGTCGAAGACGAGGCTGCCCACCCAGGCGCCGATCGGCACGGTCACCAGGATCGGGTGGAACGGGTGCCCGTACGGCCCGGCGAGCGCTGCGCTCACCGGGCGCTTGGCCCGCTGGTGCGGAGACTCGCTCATGCGACCTCCTCTTTCACTAATGATTCTTGGACTTATTTGTCAGCCTGGTCAAGCACTCCAGATGAAATCTTGTGGATGCTCGGTTCCGCCCATGGTCATTGGAGTTATCGTGACCTTGTGGAATCGGATTCGACCCGGCCCGGCTCCCCGGCCGACGACGCGATCACCTCCGTCGGTGCCCTCGGCGACGCCTCCCGCCGCCGGATGTTCGCCTTCATCCGCCGGGCCGGCCGCCCGGTGACCCGCGACGAGGCCGCGGCCAGCGCGGGCATCTCCCGCAAGCTGGCCGCCTTCCACCTCGACAAGCTCGTCGCCGCGGGTCTCCTGCGCGCGCACTACGCGCCCCGGGGCGGCGAGCGCAAGGTGGGGCGCCGGCCGAAGGTCTATGAGCCCGCCATTACCCAGATCCGGGTCAGCATCCCCGAGCGCCGGCACGAACTGCTCGCCGAGCTGCTCGTGCGGGCCGTGGTCAGCGAGGGCGGCGGGGAGACGGCGCGGGAGGCCGCCGTACGGGCCGCGGCGGAGCGCGGGCGTGAGCTTGGCGAGGCGCACCGCGCGGAGACGCGGCCCGGCCGGCTCGGCGTGGAGCGCGGGCTCACCCTCTGCGAACAGTGGCTCGAGCGGAACGGTTTCGAGCCCGTACGGGAGTCGCCGGGCCGGCTCCGGCTGCGGGAATGTCCCTTCCACCCGCTCGCGGCCGAGGCTCCCGACCTCGTCTGCGGCATGAACCACGCCTTCCTCGCGGGCTACCTCGAGGGCCTGCGCGCCGACGCGGTGCAGGCCACCCTGGATCCCCGCGCCGGCGAGTGCTGCGTCGAGCTCGCGGGCGGTCAGGAGCCGGGGTAGGCGAGGTTCGCCACGTTCACCACCAGGGCCGCCGCCGTCAGCGTGAAGTACAAGGACCAGGGGCCGAAGTGGCGGTCGCCGGCGCGCAGGTGGGCGGTGAACGCGCCGATGAAATACAGCACGAGGCCGCCGGCGGCGAGCGCGCCCAGCGCCGGTACGGCGAGCCCGGCCAGCAGACCCAGCGCTCCGAGGCCGAGCAGCACTCCGAGCGGGCGGATCCAGGAGTGGGACACGCCGATCAGGTCGGCCTGCCGTTTGGGGTAGTCGTGGCCGGCGAGGTTGGCAATGGCGGCAGCGCCGGTGACGGCCGCGGCGAGCAGGCTGACCAGGAGGTGAACGGTGAACACGGGGTCTCCTTCACGTGATGGCGACTCGTTCACCGCACGGACGAGGCGGCACCTCCTGGAGTGACGCGCCTCCGTGTGACCTGGCTCACCGGCGGACGTCGGCCAGCTTCTCCGGGTTGCTGACCACGTGCACCAGCGCGATCGTTCCGTCCACGAAGTGCGGGGTCATCGCCAGGACCGGCGTGGCGCCGTCGTAGACGACGATCCCCGGGCCGCCGTTGAGCTGGAGCACTTCGGCGTGTGAGCCGGTGGGCCTGCGCTTGGAGAGCACGGCGATCGCGCGGGCCACGTACGTGAGGCCGTGGATCGGCCGGCGCGGCGCGCCGGTGAAGCCGCCGCCGTCGCTCACCATGGTCACATCCGGTGCGAGCACCTCCATGAGGGCCCGTACGTCGCCGTCAAGGCAGGCGGCCCGGAACCGTTCGGTGGCCTGCCGGCGTGTCCGCTGGTCGGTGTCGTACCGCCGGCGGCGTTCATCGACGGCCTTCCGGGCGCGATGGGCGATCTGGCGTACGGCGTCGTCGCTCCGGCCGATGATCCGCGCGATCTCGGTGTTGCCGTACCCGAAGGCCTCGCTCAGCACGAAGACGGCGCGCTCCAGCGGGGACAGGTGTTCCAGCACGAACAGCAGGGCGCTCGACACCGACTCGGCGAGCAGGACGTCCTCGGCGACGTCCGGCGCGGTGATCATCGGCTCCGGGAGCCAGGGGCCGACGTAGTGCTCCCGCCGTACGCGCGCGCTGCGCAACCGGTCGATTGCCAGCCGGGTGACGACCCGGACCAGGTAGCCCTCGGCGTCCGCGACGGTGGCGACGTCCACACGGCTCCAGCGGAGCCAGGCGTCCTGCACCACGTCCTCGGCCTCGGTGACGCTGCCCAGCACCCGGTACGCCACGCCGTACAGCAGGGTCCGGTGCTCGGCGAAACCCTGCTCTGCCGCCGAGGTGTTCATCCGCGCGTCACCGCCCGAGAGTAGAACGGCCGGGCGCTGGAAGCGCCCGGCCGTCTTTTCTGCCCGGTGAAAGCAGAGCGGAGGATGCGAGATTCGAACTCGCGAGGGGTTGCCCCCAACACGCTTTCCAAGCGTGCGCCCTAGGCCACTAGGCGAATCCTCCGCCGCGTAGCCTACCGTCTTCGCGGAACCGCTCGCGCCTCCCAGCGGAAAGGCCCGGCCAGGGCGCTGAGACGTGAAGAACCCCTCGCGCACCCGCCAGAGCCTGCTTATCCTTGCTGCCTTCCGGCCCTGGGGAGGTTCACAGGATGAGCGCCGCACGAGGGGCCCAGCACAAAGTCTAGTGGGATCGCCGGGGTGGTCGGTGCCGGATGTCCACCGGGGTGCCGTACGGCCGTTCCCGGGGCTCATTGTCGGTGGTGCGCCCTAAGGTGTTGTGCGTGGCGCCGACGTGGGGGGCCGTCCGTCGTCCGGGCCGCCGGCGCCGTCCGACTGCGTGTGCCTCCCGGCATGGTGACCGTGACCGTGATCGTCAGTGGGGAGCGGTGAGCGAACGATGAGCCTTGCGCTGTACCGCAAGTACAGGCCGGCGACCTTCGCCGAGGTCAAGGGCCAGGAGCACGTCACCGAGCCGCTGCGCCAAGCGCTCCGCAACGGGCGCCTGCACCATGCGTACCTGTTCAGCGGCCCGCGCGGGTGCGGCAAGACGTCCAGCGCCCGGATCCTGGCGCGCTCGCTGAACTGCGTCCAGGGCCCCACCCCGGATCCGTGCGGCACCTGCGACTCGTGCATCGCGCTCGCCCCCGACGGGCCGGGCAGCATCGACGTCATCGAGATCGACGCGGCGTCGCACGGTGGTGTGGACGACGCCCGCAGCCTCCGCGAGCGCGCGTTCTTCTCGCCGGTCAGCTCGCGCTTCAAGGTCTACATCATCGACGAGGCGCACATGGTCACCCGGGAGGGCTTCAACGCGCTGCTGAAGCTCGTCGAGGAGCCGCCGCCGCACCTGAAGTTCGTGTTCGCGACGACCGAGCCGGAAAAGGTCATCGGCACGATCCGGTCGCGCACCCACCACTACCCGTTCCGGCTGCTCCCCCCCGGCACGCTCCGCGAGCTGCTGGAGGAGATCCTCGCCAGCGAGCAGGTGCCGTACGAGCCGGCCGCGCTGCCGCTGGTGGTGCGGGCCGGCGCGGGCTCCGCCCGGGACTCGCTGTCCATCCTCGACCAGCTGCTGGCGGGCGCGGACGAGGGCGGCATCGCCTACACCCGGGCGGTCTCGCTGCTCGGCTACACCGACGCGAGCCTGCTCGACGAGGTCGTCGACGCGTTCGCCGCGCATGACGGCGCGGCGGTGTTCGAGACGGTCGACCGGGTCGTCGAGGGCGGCCACGACCCGCGGCGGTTCGCCGCGGACCTGCTGGAGCGCTTCCGCGACCTGGTCGTGCTGGCCGCCGTGCCGGACGCGCTGACCAAGGGCTTGATCGATGTGCCGCCCGACGAGGTGGAGCGCATGCAGAATCAGGCGTCGCGGCTGGGGCCGGCGGAGCTGACCCGGGCCGCCGAGGTCTTCCACACCGGCCTGACCGAGATGCGCGGGGCCACGGCGCCGCGGCTGCTGCTCGAGCTGATGTGCTCGCGGGTGCTGCTGCCGGGCGCGAGCACCGACGAGGGCGCGCTGCTCGCCCGCCTGGAGCGGCTGGAACGCCGGCTCGCGATCGGCGGCGTCCCGCCGGAGGCGGAGGGCGCGGCCGAGGCCCCGCACCTGGCCTCCCGCCCCCGTAGCGCCACCGCCCCGTCCGCCGGCGCCGGCTCCTCGGCGTCCCCCACCCCGTCCGCGGGCACCGGCTCCTCGGCATCCCCCACCGGACGCCCCCCCGCACGCCCATCCACATCCGCGGGCCCATCCACATCCGCGGGCCCGTCCGGGTCTGCGGGCCCGTCCACGTCCGCGGGCCCGTCCGCGCCTGCGGGCCCGTCCACACCAGCAGATCAGTCCACCGCCGCGGCCCCGTCCACCCGTACGGCCCAGTCCACGGCGGGCTCGGACACGCAGGCCGCACCGGGCGGGAACGGCACGTCGGGAGCGGCGCCCGAGGGCTCCGCAGACCGAGCACCCCGGCCGCGTGCCGCAGCGGGGGCCGACGATGGCTGGCCCACGGCGGCACGCCCCGGAGACCCGGAGCCCCCAGCGGAAACACCCCCCGCGGACGAGGACCGTCCGGCGGGCTCCACGGCCGACGAGGGCCGGAGCGCGGGCGGACGGCCTGCGGGCGGCGATGCCGAGCGGCCCGGCGCTTCGTCTGTGGGTGACGACGGCTGGCCTGCGGGCGCACGGCCCGCAGGCGGTGATGTTCAGCGAGCCGGGACCTCGCCTGCGGATGACGATGGCCGGCCCGCGGGCAGCGATGTTCAGCGGTCCGGGGCGCGGCCTGCGGATGAGGATGGCCGGCCCGCGGGCGGTGATGTTCGGCGGTCCGGGGCGCGGCCTGCGGATGACGATGGCTGGCCCGCGGCGGCGCGGCCTGCCGAAGGGGGCGGGCGCGCGGCGTCGTCGGGGCCGGAAGCCGGGCCGGAGGTGGCGGCGCGAGGCGCGGCCGGGGCGGGCTCCGCCGCTCCATCGGCGGCCGGTGGTGGGCTGGACGTGACGGCCGTGCGCCGCGCGTGGGGGGACATCCTCGAGTCGGTGAAGCGGAAGCGCCGGGTGGCGTGGATGATCCTCATCGGTGACGTCCAGGTGGCCGGGGTCGATGACAACGTGCTCACGCTCGCCTTCGCCCGCGAGGGTGATATGCGCGGCTTCACCACCAGCGGCTCGGACGCCGTGCTGCAGCAGGCGCTCGCCGATGTGCTGGGGGTGGACTGGCGCGTTGTGGCCGTCCCCGGCGGTGGGGGTGGCGGCGGTTCCGCCCCCGGCCCCCGGCCTCAGGGCTCACCCTCGCCCCGCCAGGAGCGTGGTCATGCGCCCTCCCCCGCCGCATCGGCGCCGCCGGAGGCGGTCTCCGCCCCGGTTCCCGAGCCGGCTCCGCAGCGGCCCCCCGCCGAGGAGGCACGCCGCGCCCCCGCTCCACCCCCGCCGCCCGCGGAGCCCGAGCCGGATCGCGGCCCCGACGAGATCGACCCGCTCAACGACGCCGACGCCGAGGCCGCCGCCCTCACCGGCATGGCCCTGATCGAGCGCGAGCTCGGCGGCAAGGTCATCCAGGAGATCGACCACGCAGCCCAGTGACCCTGGCCCAGTAACCGCGGGCCCAGTAACCGCGGGCCCTGTGACGGTGGCCCCGTGACGGCGTGTCGGCGGCCCAGTGACGCGCCACGCGCCGACACCGATCGCGAACCTTCGGGCGGCGGGGGTCGCCCGCGGCCGATGCGGGCGAGCCGTCCAGGGGCGGCGGGGTGAGCTTCGCGGCTCGGGTAGGGCTCGGGGGTGGGGTGGGAGGTCCCAGACGGGGCCGTGGCTCACTGGTGAGCCGGGCGCCTCGGGCCGTAGGCTCGTGCTGGTTGGACGTCGACGTCGACGCGAGGAGACACGCAGTGAACCCCGGCGGAGAGCTGAACATCCAGGAGCTGCTGCAGCAGGCGCAGATGATGCAGCAGCAGCTGGCGTCGGCGCAGCAGGAACTCGAAGAGTCCCAGGTCACCGGGTCGGCAGGCGGCGGGCTCGTGTCCGTGGTGATCAACGGCAAGGGTGAGGTGGCCGACCTGACCATCGATCCCCAGGCCATCGACCCGGGGGATGCCGCCGAGACCGCGCAGACCGTGGCCGATCTCGTGCTGGCGGCGCTCCACGACGGGCAGCGCCAGGTCGCGGAGCTGCAGGCGCAGCTGATGGGCCCGCTGGCCGAGGGCCTCGGCGGTCCCGGCGGCCCCGGCGGAGGCCTCGGTCTCCCCGGGCTGTGAGGAGTCCTCGTGTACGAAGGCGTCGTCCAGAACCTCATCGATGAGCTGGGCCGACTCCCCGGCATCGGGCCGAAGAGCGCCCAGCGCATCGCGTTCCACCTACTCGCGGCCGACCCCGCGGACGTCAAGCGGCTGTCCAGCGCCCTCACCGAGGTGAAGGAGCGGGTCCGCTTCTGCAGCGTCTGCGGCAACGTCGCCGAGGACGAGGAGTGCCGCGTCTGCCGCGACCCTCGCCGCGACCTCGCGATCATCTGCGTGGTCGAGGAGCCCAAGGACGTCGTCGCGATCGAGAAGACCCGCGAGTTCCGCGGGCGCTACCACGTGCTCGGCGGCGCGATCAGCCCGATCGAGGGCATCGGCCCCGACGACCTGCGGGTCAGGGAGCTGATGACCCGGCTCGCCGACGGCCAGGTGACCGAGCTCATCCTGGCGACCGATCCCAATCTCGAAGGGGAGGCGACCGCCACCTACCTCGCCCGCCTGGTGAAGCCGCTGGGCCTGAGGGTGACCCGGCTGGCCAGCGGCCTGCCGGTGGGTGGCGACCTGGAGTATGCCGATGAAGTGACCCTCGGGCGTGCGTTCGAAGGACGGAGACTGCTCGATGTCTGACGGCATGAGTTGGAGTGGCCTTGCCGACCGTGTGGCGCGGCAGGTGCGTGATTACCTCACCGGCGTGGAGGCGGTGGCCCGGGGCGAGGGCGGCGACGAGTTCGTGCCGCTGCTGCTGCTCGAGGTCTCCCAGATCGTCCTCGCGGGCGCGCAGCTCGGCGCCAGCCGGGACGTGATCCTTCCGGACAACTGGGAGCCGGACGTCGGCGAGGACCCGGATCTCGACGACATGCGCCAGGGCCTCGCCAAACGGCTGGCGCCGATCGACGCCTACGCCGAGGTGTTCGATCCGTACGAGGACGGCGAGGGCACCACCTACCGGCTCTCCGACGACCTGGCCGACGTCGCCGCCGATCTCGTGCACGGGCTGCGGCACTACGAGGCCGGCCGGCCGCTGGAGGCCCTGTGGTGGTGGCAGTACTCCTACTTCAACCACTGGGGCAACCACGTCGGCGCGGCCATGCGCGCGCTGCACGCGGTGCTCGCGCACGCCCGGCTCGACGTCGCCACGGAGGCCACGCCGACCTGAGCGGCGGACCGCGGGCCGCCCGGCGCGGGCCGGCCCGCGGGGCGGACCGCGGCCGAGGATCGTGAACGATCGGTGTGAGACGCGGTCTGCGGGGAACACCGGGGTTGCCGTGGGGGCGGTGACCCGCCTCCCGGCCGAGGTCGGTCGTGCCCGCAAGCCCCGCTGAAGGCGACGCCGCGCGTCTCATCGATGTACGGCGCCACGCCGACTCGGACATTACGGTCGCAGAGGCGGTTGTGGGCATCGGTAGACTTCCGAAACGGATATGTCCCCGAACTGGGAGTTACGGCCAGTGGCTGTTGTCGTGCAGAAGTACGGTGGTTCCTCCGTCGCCGACGCCACCAGCATCAAGCGGGTGGCCCAGCGGATCGTCGCGACGAAGAAAGCCGGGCACGACGTCGTCGTGGTCGTGTCCGCCATGGGTGACACGACGGATGAGCTCCTGGATCTCGCCGAACAGGTGAGCCCGCTGCCGCCGGGCCGGGAGCTCGACATGCTGCTCACCTCGGGTGAGCGGATCTCGATGGCGCTGCTCGCCATGGCGATCGCCAACCTCGGTCTGGAGTCCCGGTCCTTCACCGGCTCCCAGGCGGGTGTGATCACCAACTCCGCGCACGGCAACGCGCGGATCATCGACGTGACCCCGGGCCGGATCCAGTCCGCCATCGACGAGGGAGCGATCCCCATCGTGGCCGGCTTCCAAGGGGTCTCTCAGGACAGCAAGGACATCACGACGCTGGGCCGCGGCGGCTCCGACACGACGGCCGTCGCGCTGGCCGCCGCGCTGACGGCGGACGTGTGCGAGATCTACACCGACGTGGACGGCGTCTTCACCGCCGACCCGCGGATCGTGCCCACCGCGCGCAACATCCCCCGCATCTCGTACGAGGAGATGATGGAGATGGCCGCGAGCGGCGCGAAGATCCTGCACCTCCGCTGCGTCGAGTACGCCCGCAGGTACGGCGTGCCGATCCACGTGCGGTCCTCCTTCAGCGTGAAGGAGGGCACCTGGGTGGTCGGCAGCCTCGCCACAGCCGAGACCACGAACGAGGGTAACGAGATGGAACAGCCGATCATCTCCGGCGTCGCCCACGACCGGAGCGAGGCGAAGATCACTGTGGTGGGCGTCCCGGACAAGGTCGGCGAGGCCGCGGCGATCTTCACCGCGCTCGCCGACGCCGAGATCAACATCGACATGATCGTGCAGAACGTCTCCGCGGCCTCCACGGGGCGTACGGACATCTCGTTCACGCTGCCCGCCAACGACGGGCAGACCGCGATGAACACGCTCAACAAGCTGCAGGAGAAGCTGGGCTTCGACTCGCTCCGGTACAACGACCAGGTCGGCAAGGTGTCGCTGATCGGCGCCGGCATGCGCTCGCACCCGGGCGTCTCCGCCCGGTTCTTCGACGCGATCGCGGGCGCCGGGGTGAACATCGAGATGATCTCCACCTCGGAGATCCGGATCTCCGTGGTGGTCGGCATGGACCAGGTGGACGAGGCCGTGGCCGCCGCCCACCGCGCCTTCGACCTCGACTCCGACCAGGTCGAGGCCGTCGTCTACGGGGGGACCGGCCGATGAACGACTCCCGCAGGCCCACCCTCGCCGTCGTCGGCGCCACCGGCGCGGTCGGCACCGTCATGCTCGACCTGCTGTCCACCCGTGAGGACGTGTGGGGGGAGATCCGCCTCGTCGCCTCCGCCCGGTCGGCCGGGCGCCGGCTCACCGTGCGCGGCGAGGAGGTCGAGGTCCAGGCGCTCGCGCCGGAGGTCTTCGACGGCGTGGACGTCGCGATGTTCGACGTGCCCGACGCGATCTCCAAGGAGTGGGCGCCGATCGCCGCCGAGCGCGGCGCGGTCGCCGTGGACAACTCCGGCGCCTTCCGGATGGACCCCGACGTGCCGCTGGTGGTGCCGGAGGTCAACGCCGACCAGGTACGGAACCGTCCGCGCGGCATCATCAGCAACCCCAACTGCACGACCCTGTCGATGATCGTCGCCATCGGCGCGCTGCACCGGGCGTACGGGCTGAGCGAGCTGGTGGTCGCCTCGTACCAGGCCGCCTCCGGCGCCGGGCAGGAGGGCATCGACACCCTCTACGCGCAGATCGCCAAGGTCGCAGGGGACACCTCGCTCGGCACCCGGGCGGGTGACGTACGGGCCGCGGCGGGTGAGCTGGGGCCGTTCCCGGCGCCGCTCGCGATGAACGTGGTGCCGTGGGCCGGGTCGCTGAAGGACGACGGCTGGTCGTCCGAGGAGCTGAAGGTCCGGAACGAGTCGCGCAAGATCCTCGGCCTGCCGGACCTGCGGGTCGCCGCGACCTGCGTACGGGTCCCGGTGATCACGACGCACGCGCTGGCGGTGCACGCGGTCTTCGACCGTGAGGTGGACGCCGACGCGGCCCGGGCGCTGCTGGCGTCGGCGCCGGGCGTGGTGGTGGCCGACGACCCGGCCGCCGGCGAGTTCCCCACGCCGGCGGACGTGGTGGGCACCGACCCGACGTGGGTGGGGCGCATCCGGCGTTCCATCGACGAGCCGCGCGCGCTGGACATGTTCCTCTGCGGCGACAACCTCCGTAAGGGGGCCGCGCTGAACACCGCCCAGATCGCGGAGGTCGTCGCGGCCGAGTTCACCGGCTGAGGCCACGGGCCGAGCACCGGCCGAGCTCACCGCCGAGACCGCGACCGGAAGGGGCCGCCCCGCCGAGGGGCGACCCCTTCCGCGTACGCCGCGGGCACGCTCACCCGCTGAGCGCCTGGCCGGTGCCGCTCATCCGGCGAGCGCCAGCTTGAGCAGCGCGGGCCGCCGCGGGCCGGTCACCTCGATCGGGTAGACGACCCGGGTGCTGTCCGCGGGCAGCACAATGTCCGCGACCTCCACGGTGCGGCGGCCGGCCAGGAACGTCCGCTCGATGAACAGCACGTACCGCCCCGGGCGCAGCCGGAGCCGCTCGGCCTCCACCGGCAGCGCCGGCCGCACGGTCACCTCCTCGTTCGCACGGTCGACGCGGATGCCGATCGAGCGCATCCGCGCCACCACGCCGAGCCCCTCGTACGGCCCCTGCTCCGGGAACATGATCTGCGTCCCCCAGGTCAGCGCGAGCGGCTCCCACGAGGTGGTCAGCATGACCGGCCGCGCGTCGTCGACGAAGACGTACCGGCTGCACATCACCCGGTCGCCGGCGTCGATGCCCAGCCGCCCCGCCACCACCGGGGTGGCCAGCGTCGCCTCGGCGTCGCAGCCCCAGGTGCGCGCGGCGTCGCGCGGGAACTCCCCGCAGAAGACCTGCACGTGCTCATGCGGCTGGTGCCGCGCGCCACGGCACACCCGGCGCCGCTCCGGCGGCCGGGCCACGAACGTGCCCGCGCCCGGCCGGCTCGTCACCAGGCCCTCGGCGAGCAGAATGTCCACGGCATGCCGCGCGACCTGTTCGCTCACCCCGAAGTCGGCGGTGATCTGGGCGCGCGAGGGCAGCCGCGTCCCCGGCGGAAGCGTGCCGTTCAGGATCCGCGTACGGATCGCGTCGGCCACCCGCCGGTAGAGCGGCCCCGCTCCACTCATCGTGACCCTCCCCATCGGACCGTCGCGCGCCCTGCTCCGGCTGCGGTGGCGCGCATCTGCGCGAGGAGCCTTCAGTCGGACGGCTCACCCCGGCGCCGGGTTGAACCGATCGTGACCTTCGGTCGGGCGTGTCGGCCGCGATGGCGGGCCGCGCCGGTCAGGAGGGCGGGTCAGGCAGGTGCCGCAACGCGAAGTCGATCTCCGCCCCCAGTTGCTTGATGCGTTCCTCGATCACGAGCGAGCCGTGGCCCGCGTCGTACCGATACACCTCGTGCGGCTTGCCGAGCTCGGCCAGGCGGGCCAGGTAGTTGTCGATCTGCCGGATCGGGCAGCGCGGGTCGTTCTCCCCGGCGAGCACGAAGACCGGCGCGCGGACCTGATCCACGTACGTGATCGGGGAGGAGCGGTGGTAGGCCTCGGGAACCTGCTCGGGCGAGCCGCCGAACAGCGACCGGTCGAAGGCCTGCAGCGGCTCCATCTCGTCCTCGTACGCCGCAACGTAGTCGGCCACCGGGACGGCGGCCACGCCGGCCGCCCAGTCATCGGGGTAGAGGCCGATGCCGAGCAGGGTGAGGAAGCCGCCCCAGGAGCCACCGTTCAGCACCAGGCGCTCGGGGTCGGCGAGCCCCTCGGCGATCGCCCAGTCGCGCACCGCCTTGACGTCCTCCAGCTCGGTGATGCCGACGCGGCCCTCGAGCGCGTCGCGCCACGCGCTGCCGTAGCCGGTGGAGCCGCGGTAGTTGACCTGCACCACGGCGAAGCCGTGATCCACCCAGGCCGCCACGTCGGGGCGGAACATATCGACATCTTGCGCGGTGGGGCCGCCGTGCACGATGAAGATCGCAGGGTACGGCCCCGGGCCGGTCGCCGGGCGGGAGATCAGGGCGTGCACGGTACCGCCCGGCCCCGGCACCCGAGCGTCCTCCACCCGCACCGAGGCGGGCGCGGCCGGGCCGGGGGCGGTCAGCACGACCGCACCCCGCGAGTCGCGCACGACGGGCGGCTCGGCGGCCGACGACCAGCTGAACTCGACCGCCCCGTCCGGCCGGGCGCCCGCCGCCGCGATGACGCCGGGCGGGGTCTCGATGCGGGTCAGCGCGTCAGTGGTCAGGTCGAACCGGTACAGCTCGGTCCGCGCGTCGTGCTCGTGCGTGATCAGCAGGGCGGAGCCGTCGGGATACCAGTCGGCGGCGATCTCGCCGGGCAGGCCGAGGTCGAGCTCGCGCTCCACACCGCCCACCGGATCCCAGAGCAGGGGCTCGGGGCGGCCGCGCCGCTCGTGCAGCACCAGCAGTCGCTGGTCCCCGTCGACCGGGGCGAAGTCGATGCCGTCGAGGCCCTTACCGGGACCGTCCCACAGGTCGGCGACGACGGAGCCGTCCGTGCGGAGCACGCGCAGTGCCATGTGCCGGCTGTCGCCGTGCTCGCTGTGGCCGATCGCGACGAGCGACTCGTCGCGGGAGAGGCCGGCCACGTGACCGTCCTCCCGGTGCTTGTAGATCGTGCGCGGCGGGGCGCCGCCGTCCACGATGTGGATCTCCACGCCCTCCTCGGTGGCGCGGCCGATCACGGCCGACTTCGTGCCGAGCGCGAGCCCGGACGGGTAGCTCGGTGCCAGCCCGGGAACGGCCGGCTCGTCGGGGCCGCCGCCGAACGGCTGGCGCATCCAGACGCCGTACTCGTTGCCCGCCTCGTCGGCGAACCACCAGATCCACTCGCCGGTGGGGTCGACCAGGCCGATCCAGGTGCCCTCGTCGCGCGCGGTGGCCCGGCGTTGCTCGCCGGTGTCACGATCCCACGCGTAGATCTCCCAGCTCCCGGATGCGTTGCCGCGGAAGACGCAGCGCTGCGGGGCCTCGCGCGCCCAGCCGGGCAGGCTGACCCGAGCCGCGCGGAACCGTGCCTTCCAGACCTCGTGATCGACCATGCGGCCCAGTAAACCAGGAGGGTCGGACGCCGGGAGGCGGGCGAAGTGCCCCGGTCATCCGCCGCCGGGCGCGGATGCCGGTTCCGTGGCGGTCACCCGTCCGCGCGAGACCGCGTACACCGCCTCGGCGACGACGATCGGCGCCACGCCGAGGTCCGCGAACCGCACCCGCAGCGAGCAGACGGCGCCGCCGGTGGCGAGCGGGCCGCCCCAGCCGTCCACGTCCACGCGCAGCGCGTACGAGCCCGGCCGCCCCTCGATCAGCACCCGCCGTACGGCGGACCACGGCGCGGGGAAGACGCCCGCCGTGCAGGCGTACGTGACCCCGCCGGGGGCGAGGGTGAGGCTGAGCCCGCGCAGCGCCCGGTCCGTCCGCAGCCGGGCGGCGCGCCGCCGGGCGTCCCACAGCGCGACGACCGCGCCGGCGACCGCGACGACCGCGAGCAGCACGAACGGCCAGGAGGAGTTCAGGAACGAGGCGAGCACGAGGGCGGTGGCGGCGGCGAGCAGGGCGGGCGGGAGGAGCAGTTCGCCC
Organism: Streptosporangiales bacterium; assembly: GCA_009380095.1. Taxonomy (GTDB): domain Bacteria; phylum Actinomycetota; class Actinomycetes; order Streptosporangiales; family Streptosporangiaceae; genus WHSL01. Next base: position 47,255 of record WHSL01000015.1, read on the forward strand.
ACGAAGATCGCGGTGCCGAGGCGTAGCGATCGGCGCTCCGCCTCCGCGGATCGTTCGAGCACCAGGCTCTCGTCGTCGTTCGGCGCGGCCGGCGCGACCACGGAGGACCTCCCTTCGGGCGCGATCGCAGGGTTTGGTGATCAAGCGACATTCAGCATATTTGACGCATATGGGACGCAGAAGGTCAGGGTTGTCGGCCTCGACGATGGCGGCGCGGCGTGTCAGAGGTCGGGCAGCGGGTCCGGGGGCAGCAGATCCTCCGGCCGGATCTCCGCGTCCGCCGCGCGGATCACCGCGACGTACTCCTCCGACGTCTCCACGTGCAGGCCGCCGATGGTGATCATCGGGCCGAGGGAGAAGTCCACTGGGCCGAGCTCGATCGCCCGTGGGTAGCGGCCCCACACCGCGTCCGGGCGGAACCGGCTCAGCAACGTACAGGTGAGGACCGTGACCGCGTGGTCGGTCACCATGACCAGCACGTTGAACACGCCGCCGCCCATGATCGAGGCGGTGCCGGGGAACAGGTAGCGGATCGACTCGTCCGGCCGGACGAACCTCCGGCAGCTCTCCCAGACATCCCGGGGCAACGGCATGAGAACGCCCTCCTCGCGGCGCGATTCCCTCTTTCAGGTTCCCGCAAAACGGCCGCGCTGTGCAGTCAGGAGCGGGTGAGGAGATGGGCGTTGACGGCCCGTACGTCCGGCGCCAGCGCGGGCACCTCGATGACCGTACGGCCCGCGGCGCGCAGGTCCTCCGCGCCCGTGCAGTCCACGAAAAGCGCCGGCTCCCGCCACGCGAACACCACCCGGGGGATCGGCGTATCAAGAATCAGGCGCGTGCACGAGCGCGGCCGGGACGCACGGGTGCTGCACGGTTCGAGCGAGCTGTACAGCGTCGCGGTGGCGAGTCGCGGGTCGCCCGCCTCCAGCCGCGCCAGGGCGACCTCCTCCGCGTGGTCGTGCGGATCCGTCTCCCTCGAGTAGCCCCGCGCCAGCTCCACCCCGTCCGCGCCGACCACGAGCGCACCCACCGAGAAGGCGGTATCGGAGCGTGGGCACAGTTTCGACAGGTCGATCGCCTGGCGCAGGTGCCGCAGATCCGCGCTCGATGGCTGGTCCGGATCGGTCATCCGTCGTCCTCCGGGGTTCGGTACGTCAGCAGCACCAGGTGGCCGAGGCGCGTCACGCCGGTGAGACGCAGCGGACGGTCGGGGCCGTACGGAAAGTCGCCCGGGTAAACGAATCTCGGCGCCTCCGACTCCCCCACCAGGAACGGTGCGATCACCAGGCGCAGCTCGTCCACCAGCCCGGCGGTGAGGAAGGCGGTGTGGGTGTGCCCGCCGCCCTCCACCATGAGCCGTCGTACGCCGCGCCCGTGCAGGTCGGCGAGCATCGTGGGCAGATCGATCCGCGTGCCGAGACCCACCACGGTGGCCGCGTCGCCCAGGCGGGCGCGCAGGTCCGGGGCGGTCGCGTCGGTGGTGTAGACGAGCTTCTCGCCGTGGCCGAGGGTGAAGAATCGGCGGTCCGGATCCAGGTCGCCGGCGGCGGTGAGCACGACCTTGACGGGGTGTTCGGGCAGGCCGCGGGCCGTCCGCTCGCGGCGCCGGGTCTCGTCCCTGACCAGCAGGCGCGGGTCGTCCCGCCGTACGGTGCCCGCGCCGACGAGGATGGCGTCGCTGCCCGCCCGTACCTCGTCGACCCGGTCGAAGTCGGCCTCATCGGAGAGCAGCAGCCGCTCCTCGCCGGTGTCGTCGATATGCCCGTCCAGCGAGAGCGCGCAGCTCAACAGCACGTACGGACGGTTCTCCACGGCCCCGAACCTACCGTGCCCGGCCGGACGTAACCTCTTCGTCAGATCTCCCCGGGCCGAACACCGGTTGAATGCCGACCATGGGCACGAAAAAGGTCGTGATCTCCGTGGCCGCCGCCGTGGTCGTGGTCGGCGGGGCGGCCGGGCTATACCTGTTCCAGCCATGGCAGCTGTTCGTGAACGAGACCGTCCAGGAGGGTGTGCCGGGCGCGGCCGCCTCCCCCAGCCCCAGCGGGTCCTCGCCGGACTCCGAGACCCCGGCCGCGGGGCCCGTCGAGCTCGCCGGCGGGAAGCTGATCACCCACGAACACGACACCACCGGATCCGTACGGATCCTCAGGCTCGCCGACGGCTCCCGCGTACTCCGCCTCGAGAACCTCGCCACCAGCAGCGGCCCCGACCTGCATGTCTGGGTCACCGACGCCGAGGTCAAGCCCGGCCGGGCCGGCTGGCACGTCTTCGACGACGGCCGCCACGTCACCCTCGGCTCTCTCAAGGGCAACCGCGGCGACCAGAACTACCGCCTCCCCGCCGACCTCGACCTGGGCGACTACCGCTCCGTCACCATCTGGTGCGACCGCTTCAACGTCTCCTTCGGCGCGGCCACCCTCAGCCGCGCCTGAGCCCGACCCGTACGGGCCGCATTCAAGTTGCCAGAGCAGGCGCGCGGTCCGGTAGACTTCACACGCACTTCGGGGTGTAGCGCAGCTTGGCAGCGCGCTTCGTTCGGGACGAAGAGGTCGTGGGTTCAAATCCCGCCACCCCGAC
>WHSL01000302.1 GCA_009380095.1 Streptosporangiales bacterium
GGGGCGTTTTCGGTGGTGGAGCCTAGGGGATTCGAACCCCTGACTTCCTGCTTGCAAAGCAGGCGCTCTGCCAACTGAGCTAAGGCCCCGCGCTCTGGTGAGCATATCGTCCGGGCGTGTGGCTTGGGACGGACGGCGAGCGCGGGTGGACCGCCGGTCTCCCGGTCACGTACGGAAGCGTTGCTCGAAGCCGTCGAGCATGGCCTCGAGACCGAACCGCATGCTCTCGATGGGCGGCGTCTCCCAGCAGTGCGGGTCGAGGGCCGCCACGTGCGGGAAGCGGCCGTCGGAGAAGGCCTTGGCGAGGTAGGGCTCCTGCGCGCTCCAGAACTCCTCGTCGGTGACGCCCGACTGGGTCGCGGCCTGCTGCTGGAGGATGGTCTCGCGGGCGAGGCCGCCGACGTAGTGGCTCACCGCGGTGAGCATGCCGACCTTCTCCACATCGCTGATGCCGAGCTCGTCGAAGGCCCGGAGGATGATGTCCAGGCCTTCGAGTGAGCGTGGTCCCAGCAGCGGCCGGGCCTGGTTGACCTGGAGGAACCAGGGATGGTCGAGGTAGAGCCGCCACATGCCCTCGGCCATCGACTCCATGGCGTTGCGCCACTCGCCCGGTCCCCACGCCGGCTCGCCGACCGGGCCGTTCAGCCGTTCCAGCATGAGGTCGAGCAGCTCACCCTTGCCGGGGACGTAGCGGTACAGCGCCATCGTGCTGATGCCGAGCTCCTCGGCGACCGCGCGCATCGTCAGCCCTTCGAGGCCGTCGCGATCGGCGACGGTGATGCCGGCGGTGACGACCTTCTCCTGAGTGAGCTTCGGCTTCGGCCCGGGTTTGACCGCGGCCTCGTCGTCGCTCCACAACAGCCCGAGGGTCCGGATGAGGTCGCCGCTGCCCACGTGGTCGGTCGCCATGATGCGCCTCGGTCTCATTCGCATGGCCATCTGTGTACTTCATACGCTATCATTTGAGTACGACGTACACAGACAAGGATGCCCATGGATTACTCGATCTACGCCGAAGGATTGCGCAAGCGGTACGGCGAGAAGGTCGCGCTCGACGGCCTTGATCTCGCCGTCCTGCCCGGCACGGTGTGCGGGCTGCTCGGCCCCAACGGCGCGGGCAAGACCACCAGCGTGCGGATCCTCGCGACACTGCTCCGCTTCGACGCGGGGGTGGCCCGGGTCGCCGGCCATGACGTACGGAGCGAGGCGCGGCAGGTGCGACGGCGCATCGGCCTCACCGGCCAGTCGATCGCGATCGACGACCTGCTCACCGCCCGGGAGAACCTGCGGATGTTCGGCCGGCTCTTCCACGTCGGCAAGGCCGCCGCCGACAAGAGGGCCGACGAGCTGCTCGAACAGTTCAGCCTGAGCGAGGTGGCCGGCAAGCAGCCCCGGACGTTCAGCGGTGGCATGCGCCGCCGTCTCGACCTCGCCGCCAGCATGATCCTCGCCCCCGAGGTGCTCTTCCTCGACGAGCCCACGACCGGGCTCGACCCGTGGGGCCGGATGGAGGTGTGGAACGCGATCCGCCAACTGTCGGCCCGCGGCACGACCGTGCTGCTCACGACGCACTACCTGGACGAGGCCGACCAGCTCTCCGATCGCATCGTGGTCATCGACCACGGCCGAGTGATCGCGGACGACACCCCGGCGGGGGTCAAGCGCGCCATCGGCGGCGACCGGATCGAGGTCGTGGCGCTGAACCCGGACGATGTGGACGCGATCTCCTCGGTCGTGGCGAAGGCGGGCGAGCCGACGATCGATGAGCTTCGGGTGCACGCGGCGGTCCGCGACAGGGTCGCCGCACTGACCCAGGTCGCCCGTGACCTGCAGGAGAAGGACATCGAGGTGGAGGACATCGGCGTCCGCAGACCCACGCTCGATGAGGCATTCCTCCAACTGACGGAACGGGAGCACGCATGACGGCCGTCATTCCGGAGCGCCGGGCCTATTGGGCTCTCGCCGACTGCCTCACCATCGTCCGGCAGGAGCTCACGCACCTCATCCGGCAGCCGAGCATCATCGCCTGGCAGCTCGGCTCCGGTCCATGCCCATGTCGCCCTCGGCCGTGGTCACCGGCCGCGGCATCTCCGACATCCTGCACGCCGGCCTCGACCTGCTGGTCCTCGCGCTGATCGCGCTGGTCATCGGCTGGCGCGCGTCCGGCGGACTTTCCGGCGCCCTGCTCGCCTTCGGCCTGCTGCTGTGGCTGCGATTCGCGCTGATCTGGGTCGGGGTGTGGATCGGCCTCACGGTGAAGAACCAGGAGTCGGCGGGCAACCTGTTCGCGATCGCGTTCCCGTTCGGAATGGTCTCCAGCGTTTTCACCCCGCCCTCGCTCATGCCGGACTGGCTCGGCGCCATCGCCATGTGGAACCCGGTCTCCTCGACGGCGAACGCGGTCCGCGAGCTCTTCGGCAACCCGGTGCCTCTCGGCGGCAGCTGGGTCGAGCAGAGCCCACTGCTCATGGCCTACGTGTGGCCCGTGGTGATCACGCTGGTCTTCCTGCCGCTGGCCGTACGGCGCTACCAGTCGCTCGGCCGCTGAGCAGCACCCGTTCACGCCCCCCGCCACCCGGATGTGGCGGGGGCGTATCTATGTGGCTTTGGTAATCAATGCCACACAGTGGGCCGGATGTGGACATAGGAGCTGTTTCCCCCTCAATTCTCTGATTGCCTCCCCGTGACCGTCCCGGACGTGCATGCCCGCTCCATCACCGTCCACAGGGAGGTTTCATGAGGCGTTCGACTCCGTTGCTCCGGGTGGCCGTGGCCGTCGCGGCCGCCGCCGCACTCGTGTTCGGATCCACCGTTTCCGCCTCGGCGGCCCCGCCGGAGCCGCCGGGCCTCGAGGAGTCCCGCGCGCACCTGGAGGAGCTGCAGGTTGCTCCCGAGGGCTCGGGCGACGGCTACGACCGCGACAAGTTCCCGCATTGGAGCACGGTCGAGGGATCGTGCAACGCTCGCGAGTCCGTACTCGAGCGGGACGGCGCGGGTGTGGAGGTGGGGGACGACTGCTACCCCACCACCGGATCGTGGACGAGCCCGTACGACGGCGCGACCTGGACCGAGCCGTCGGACATCGACATCGATCACATGGTTCCGCTGCACGAGGCATGGAAGTCCGGCGCGGACACCTGGACCACCGATGAGCGCGAGCGGTTCGCCAATGATCTGGAGCACGCCCAGCTGTGGGCGGTGACCGACAACGTCAACCAGGAGAAGAGCGACCAGGATCCGGCGGAGTGGCAACCGTCACTGCAAGATGTGCACTGCGTCTACGCGCGCGCCTGGATCGACGTGAAGCACAGCTGGCAGTTGACCACGGACGACGCGGAGAAGTCGGCGCTGTCGGGCATGCTCGACGGCTGCTGACCGAGGCGGTGCGTCAGCCCCTGTCGTCGTCCGCGAGGGAGGCGGCGGGGGCGCGCGCCGTCATGACGCCTTCGGCGCCGCCGGCCATGCCGGAGCCGTCGGGGCCGTCGTCGAGCACGATGTTCGGCAGGTCGGCGACACTCTCCAGGATGTGCGTGGCGCCGGCCTTGATGAGGCGTTCGCGCCCGTGCGCGCCGGTGAGCACGCCGGCCGCGATGGAGGCGCCGGCCCGCCGGCCGCAGAGCACGTCGTTCTCCGTGTCGCCGGCGACGGCGACCCGGCGGACGTCGTCCACGCCGACCCGGAGCACGGCCTTGAGCACAAGGTCGGGATAGGGGCGGCCGCGGCCGTCGACGTCCTCGGGGGAGAGGGCCTCGTGGATACGGTCCCACCAGCCGAGGGTGTCGATCACCCGGGTGAGTGTGGACCGGCTGAAGCCGGTGACCACACAGATCTTGATGCCGGCGCCGGTCAGCTTGTCGATCGCGGCCTCGGCACCGGGCAGCGGGGTGAGGCCCACGCGGTCGATCGCGGTCTCGTACGACCGCTCGAACGCGATGTTCGCCGCCTGTGCGCGGGCCTCGTCCTCTGGGAAGAGCAGACGAAATATGTCGATCTTGGAGCGCCCTCGGGCGCGGTGAATCTGCACCATCGCACGCGCGTAGGCCGCGGTGCTCGGCACGATCCCCTGGGTGGCGATCGCCTCCGCGAACGCCCGCTCGACCATCGCGTCATCGGCGACCGTGGTCCCGGCCAGGTCAAGACACACCAGCGCGATACGCGGTGTGTCGATCACTGCGGGCCTCCGATTGCCTGATCAATGAAGCAATGGCGTGGCGTTCGACCGGGACACCGGGCCGACGCGTGCTTGAGGGGCGGGGTCGCGGTGCGACCGCCGGATGACCGTCAGCTGTCGTTGCCGGCCGAGGTGGCCTCGGTCCACAGGTCGAGCTCGGCGCGGTCCTGCTGGACCTTGCGCCAGACGGCGAATCCCCCAAGGGCAACCAACACCAGGACCAGCAGCTTCTTCATGGTGTGGACCCCTTCTTCTTGACAGTCCTGCACAAATTCAACGTTCAGATCTGCGATTCAGATCCGCCGCACGGAGATCATTTGGGCGACGCCTATCGGCGGACGCAGTGCGCGCCCCCCACCAGAGCCTCCGCCCGCTCCGTCAAACTCTATGCAGACTAGCAAGGGGAGGCGTGGACGCCTCCCCCTTGCGGGTCTTTCACCCGGAGATCTCGCACACGAAGTGGGGCGGCCGCCCATCCCCCCAGACGACGACCGCCCCGTACCCCCGTGGCCTGCTCGGTCGCAAGAACGCTCAGAACGCGTATGTCGCCTCCAGAGAGACGATTGACCGAGTTGGCCGAGGACCCTTGGCGGTCACACACCCCCTGCGGCGACCGCTCTTCCGCCCTCGGGAAATACATTCGCACACCGCGTCCACGGCCAACGATCATCCAACCTTGGCTCGCGCTTAGCGGCGCGGGCCACACGCCGAGCGGTAGTCCTTTGACCACCCTCTGTAACTGACGATGCATGAACAGGTTCGCCAGCACGGGCGAGACCGCCGACCCCTGCGGGGTCCCGCGGTCCCGCTTTCGCACCGGATCAGGCAGCGTTTGCTCTGTCGATGAGGGCGCGTAGGTGTTTGTCGTGGGCGTGGTGGTTTCGCCGGATGATGTTGCGGCGGATCATGTTGCCCTGTTCCTTGTGGGTGGTGTGGTCGGTGCCGTCGAGGGTGAAGTAGCGCAGGGCGGTGAACTGGGCCTCTATGCGGTTCAGCCAGGAGGAGTTGGTCGGGGTGTAGGCGATCTCAGCGTTGTTGGCCTCGGCCCAGTCGGCTACGCGCCGGCACCTTTTGGTGGTCAGGTGCGGGGAGAAGTTGTCGCAGA
>WHSL01000218.1 GCA_009380095.1 Streptosporangiales bacterium
CGAAAATCGCACCGAAGGCCCCGGTACCCGTGCTCGACGAGCGGCCCCCACTGCGGCTCCCACATCCGCCGGTCACACACCCAGGCGTGCAACAACACCACAACCGGCCCGGCCCCAGCCACATCCCAAGCGATCGTCACCCCCCGACGCTAAGCGCCCGCAGCCTCCGCGAGCCATCGAATATTCACCCCCTCGGGCGCGGCATGCGACCTCCGCCGCCCCCCAGTCCGGATTGTCGTGGCAGGAGTGTCCCCGCAGCCCGTACGACACCCGGAACTGGCGCCGGTACGAACGCCCGCTCAGCCAGGACGCCCCGCACCGCAGCGGCCCGAAGCACCACGACGGCAAGTACTTCGCCTACACCGGGAACACCACGTACGGCCGCGGCGGCGCGGGGTGGGGGCGGCGGGTGACCAGGTGGTGACGGAAACGGGAAATCCGGTGTGGGGATGGGTAATCCGGGCAGGGGGCGGGTACGTGGCGCTCCATGTCGAAAATCGACACGGGGCGGGACGTGCTGCCCGCGATCACGGAGGACTCCGTGTACGAGCACGTCCACGGCATCTGTTTCAAGACCGGCCCGCCCGGCCTCGTCGGCGCCGAAGCCGAATGGCTCGTCACCGACCCGTCCACTCCCGATCGACACGTCCCCCTCGCGGAGCTCCAAGCCGCGGTCACCCGCGCCGGAGACCTCCCCTCCGGGAGCGCCATCAGTTACGAACCCGGCGGACAACTGGAGCTCAGCACCCTCCCGTACGACGGGGTGAGCGCCTGCAGGCAGGCCCTGCAGGACGATCTCGACCACGTCTCCACCGCACTCGACGCCACCGGTCTGACCCTCACCGGCCTCGGCCTCGATCCCGTGCGGACCCCCCGGCGCCAGCTCGACCTCCCGCGGTACCTGGCGATGGAGGCCTTCTTCGACGTGCACGCGCGCGCCGACGCGGGCCGCAGCATGATGTGCTCCACCGCCGGCCTGCAGATCTGCCTGGACATCGGCCGGGACACCACCGACGCGGCGAAACGCTGGCGGCTCGCCCACGCGCTCGGCCCGGTCCTGGTGGCCGCGTTCGCGAACTCGCCGGTGGCGGCGGGGCGGCGGACGGGCTGGCGGTCCACCCGGCAGGCCATCTGGGCCCGCCTCGATCCGGGCCGCTGCGCCCCGGCGCGCCACGACGCGCGCACCGGGCCGGCGGACGCCTGGGCGGCGTACGCGCTGGACGCGCGGATGATGTGCGTACGCGGGGAGGACACGGACTGGTCCTACGACCCCGGCTTCACGCTGCGGGAGTGGATCGCCGGCGCGGGGGAGCGCCGGCCCACCGCGGACGACCTGGAGTTCCACCTGTCCACGCTGTTCCCGCCGGTACGGCCGCGCGGCTGGCTGGAGCTCCGCATGATCGACGCGCAGGACCACCGCTGGTGGCCCGTGCCGCTCGCGGTGGTGACCGCGCTGGTGGAGGACCCGATGGCCGGTTCCGCCGCGGCGGCGGCCGCCATGCCGGTCGCGGGGCGCTGGCGGGAGGCGGCACGGTACGGGCCCGCGGACCCGCCGCTGCGCGCGGCCGTACGTGCGTGTCTCGCCGCGGCCGAGCGCGCGCTGCCCGGCATCGGCGCCGACCCGGCGCTGTGCGAGCTCGTCTCCACCTTCATCGATCGGTACGCGGACCGAGGCCGCTGCCCCGCCGACGACGTCATCGAGGAGTTCCCATGATCGACACGCCGGCCGAGGACCGGCACGCCGTGGACCCGCACGCGGGGGACCGCCACGCCGAACAGCGGCACGCCGTGGACCGGCACGCCGAAGATCGGCTCAAGGAGCGGATCGCGGCGGAGCTGACCGCCGTACGGCGCCGCAGCGGCGGCCTCACCACCGAGGTGCTCGACGAGCAGGAGCTGGTCCGCCAGCACTCCCCGCTGATGTCCCCGCTGGTCTGGGACCTCGCGCACGTGGGCAACTACGAGGAGCTGTGGCTGCTCCGGGAGGCGGCCGGCATCGAGCCGATGCGCCCGGAGATCGACGACCTCTACGACGCGTTCGAGCATCCGCGCGCCGAGCGGGTCACGCTCCCACTGCTCACCCCCGGCGAGGCAACCGGTTACATCGACCAGGTCCGCCGGAAGGTGCTGGACAGCCTGGAACGGGTCCGGTTCACCCCGGACACGCCGCTCCTGGCCGGCGGCTTCGTCTACGGCATGGTCGTCCAGCACGAACACATGCACGACGAGACCATGCTCGCCACCCACCAGCTCCGGAAGGGCGACCCGGTGCTCCGCGCCGCGGAACCCCCCGAGGCCACGGCCGTCCCGCCCGCCGAGACGCTCATCCCCGAGGGGCCGTTCACGATGGGCACGTCGGACGACCCCTGGGCGTACGACAACGAGCGCCCCGGCCACACCCGGCACCTCGACGCATACCTGATCGACACCACGCCGGTGACGAACGCCCAGTTCCAGGACTTCATGGAGGCCGGCGGCTACGAGACCCCCGAGTACTGGACCCGCGCCGGCCGCGAGTGGCTGGAGCGCACCGGCAAGCGCCACCCCGCCAACTGGGTACGCGACGGCGACGGCTGGGCGGTCCGCGTCTTCGGCCGCCCGCAACCGCTGCGTCCGGACCGCCCGGTGCAGCACGTCTGCTGGTACGAGGCCGACGCGTACGCCCGCTGGGCCGGGAAGCGCCTCCCCACCGAGGCCGAATGGGAGAAGGCCGCGGCCTGGGACCCGGTCACGCGGCACGCCCGGCGCTACCCCTGGGGGGACGAGGAGCCGGACCCGGCCCAGGCCAACCTGGGCCAGCATCACCTCGGCCCGGCAGCGGCGGGCGCCTACCCGAGCGGCGCGTCCGCGTACGGGGTGCAGCAGCTGCTCGGCGACGTCTGGGAGTGGACCGCCACCTCCTTCGACGGGTACCCGGGCTTCCGCTCCTTCCCGTACCGGGAGTACTCCGAGGTGTTCTTCGGCGACGGCTACAAGGTGCTGCGCGGCGGCTCCTGGGCCACGCACCCGCTCGCCTGCCGGAACACGTTCCGCAACTGGGACCTGCCGATCCGTCGGCAGATCTTCGCCGGGTTCCGCTGCGCACGGGACGCGCACGAGACGAGCAGAGCCTGACATGTGCCGGCACATCGCCTACACGGGCACGCCGGTCACGCTGCACGACCTGCTGTACGCCGCGCCGCACGCCCTGCTCGAACAGTCGTACGCGCCCCGGATGAACAAGGGGAACCGGCTCAACGCCGACGGGTTCGGCGCCGGCTGGTACGTCGCCGGGCGCGCCGAGCCGGTCCGGTTCCGGCGTGCCCAGCCGATGTGGTCCGACGTGTCGTTCGCCGACATCGCTCCGGTGATCGGGACCGGCTGCCTGCTCGCGGCGGTCCGCTCGGCCACCGTGGGCTTCCCCGTGGACGAGTCCTGCGCCCAGCCGTTCCGAGCCGGGCCGTGGCTGTTCAGCCACAACGGCCGGGTGGACGGCTACGCGCGGGTGGAGGTCAAGCTGCGGGGGCTCGCCGGCGACGCGCCGCCCCCGGACGCGCGCGCCCCCGTCGACTCGGCGCCGCTGTTCGCGCTGGCGGTGCGCCGCTGGACGGCGGGCGAGTCGCTGGCCGAGGGGCTCGCCGGGGCCGTGATCGAGGCCTCGCGGCTGACCACCGGCCGGTTCAACCTGCTCGCCACCGACGGTCACCGGATGGCCGCCACGGTGTGCGGGGACACCCTGTTCGCCCGCCGGCTGCCCGGCGGGACCGTACTGGCCTCGGAGCCGTACGACGACGCCCCGGAATGGACGGAGCTGCCGGAGGGTTCGCTGGTGACGGCGGACCCGGAGGGTCATCGCGTCACGCCTCTGTGAGACGCCGAGCCGTGTCAAAGCAAGGAGACCTTGTGCCCGTAGTGGGGATCGAACGCTTCCTGACCGACGACGACCTGGCCAAGACGTTGCGCGCGGACGTGCGCGAAGGGCTGCTCGCCGAGCCCAAACGGCTGCCACCCAAGTGGTTCTACGACACCCGCGGGAGCGAGCTGTTCGAGGAGATCACCAAACTCGAGGAGTACTACCAGACCCGCGCCGAGCGGGCCATCCTGGTCGGGCGCTCCGCGGAGATCGCCGCCGCCTCGCGGGCCCGTACGCTCGTCGAGCTCGGCGCGGGCTCGGCGGAGAAGACCCGGGTGCTGATGGACGCGCTGCGCGCCGCGGGGACTCTCGACACGTACGTGCCGGTGGACGTGAGCGGCGAGTTCCTGGCCGGCACCGCGGAGGCGATCGCCACCGAGTATCCGGGGCTGCGGGTGCACGGCGCGGTCGCCGACTTCGAGCGGCACCTGACTCTGCTCCCGTCCGGCCCCGGCCCCGCGCTCGTCGCGCTGCTCGGCGGGACGATCGGCAACCTCCATCCGGAGGAGCGGGCGGAGTTCCTGTCCGGCGTACGGGCCGGGCTGCGGCCCGGGGACGGGTTCCTGCTCGGCACCGACCTGGTCAAGGACCCGGCGCGGCTGGTGGCCGCGTACGACGACGCGGCCGGAGTGACGGCGGACTTCAACCGCAATGTGCTGCGGGTCATCGACCACGAGCTCGGCGCCGACTTCGACCCGGACGCGTTCACGCACGTCGCGGTCTGGGACGCGGAGCGGGAGTGGATCGAGATGCGGCTGCGGTCCGTACGGGACCAGCGGGTGCGGGTCGAGGACCTCGACCTCGAGGTGAGCTTCACGGCGGAGGAGGAGATGCGGACGGAGATCTCCGCGAAGTTCCGCCGCTCCGGGCTGGAGCGTGAACTCGCCGCGGCCGGTCTCTCCCTCGTGGACTGGTGGACCGACCCGGCCGGCGACTTCGCCCTCTCCTTGTCCCATCCGATCTGACCTACACACCGCCACGAGGAAGGGGGGCGTCGGTCAGCGGCACACGGGGAGACGACGCGACGAGGCGGCGCGACAGGCCATCCTCGACGCGACGTTCACGCTCCTGCGCGAGGGCGCAGGAGAGGCGGGGGACACTGGGGACGCGGGGGAGGCGCTGACGATCGACCGGATCGCGGCGGCGGCCGGGGTGGGGCGGCAGACGATCTACCGGTGGTGGCCGGGCAAGGGGGCGGTGGTCGCGGAGGCGATGGCGTCCCGGGCCCGGGACGCACCCGCGGCGAACGGCCCACCGGCGCCGACCTCACCATGCTCACGGACCTCGCGTACGGCTTCCTCTGGTACCGCCTGCTGCTCGGCCACGCCCCCCTGGACGCCGCCACGGCCCACGCCCTCGCCGACCACCTGCTGGCCGCCTCCACCTCCGCCGACCGCTGACGCCCGCCGGCCGCTGACCCCGCCGCCCGCTGGTCCCGGCCAGCCACAGGGGACCCCGCCGCGCGGCCGCGGGCCGGTCTCGATGGCCGCTTGAGGGCGGGCGACGGGTCTCGCCCTCCGGCCGACGGTCATCCCCGGGGCGGTGTCGTCGTGTCCGAAAAGGGTGAACGCGCAGTTCAGGTCGACCCCGAAAAACGCCATTTGGGACCGTGAAGTTCGCACATGAAGATCGGGGATTGCGCCTCTGGCCCGGCGCGTCGCCCCTTGTCATCGTGTTGCAGGTCACGAAATCGCGTCGGCGTCCCGCTCGCCGAGGTCGCGTAGTCGCGTCGCGCGCAGGCAGGGGCGGAGGGGTTTGTGGACAAGCGGTACGAGGCCTACTGCGTCGCCGACCCGGTGTTCTACGAGAACCCCTCGGCCGGCCCGCGCGCCGCCCGTACGCGGCTCGCCCTGGACGGCCGGGAACCCCCGGCGGACTGGCAACTCGCCGAGGACGACGAGTGGCGCATGCTCGCCCCGCCGGGCCACCGCCTCCCGCCCCAGGGCTGGAAGATCCACGTCTCCGCCTGCCTGGACAACGCCGAACGGGTGCTGCACGCCGTCTGGGACCACTGCGCCGCCACCGGCACGGCGTTCAAGTACGTCCCCAGCAAGCAGGCGTTCCTGCTGCGCAACGCCAAGTACGCGCCGCGTGGTGGCAGCGGCAAGCTGATCACCGTCTACCCCGCCGACGAGACCGCGTTCGAGGTGCTCATCAAGGATCTCGCGGCTCTGCTGGAGGGTGAGCCGGGGCCCTACATCCTGAGCGACCTGCGCATTGGCGAGGGCCCGGTGTACGTACGGTACGGCGGCTTCGCCGAGCGCCTGCAGGTGTCCGAGCGCGGCGAGCTGGTGCCCGCGATCGCCCGCCCGGACGGGACGCTCGTCCCCGACCCGCGGCGGCCCGTGTTCTCCGTGCCGGAGTGGGTGACCCCGCCGGAGTGCCTGGCCCCGCACCTGGAGGCGCGCGGCCGCACCACGCTGGCCGGGCTCCCGTACGAGGCGCGGCGCGCGCTGCACTTCTCCAACGGCGGCGGCGTCTACCTGGCGGTGGACACCCGTACCGGGGACGAGGTCGTGCTGAAGGAGGGGCGGCCGTACGCGGGCCTGTCCGGGGACGGCGCGGACGCGGTGGCGCGACTGGAACGGGAGCGCACGGTCCTCACCGCCCTCGCCGGGCTGGACGTGGTGCCGGCCGTGCTGGACCACTTCGAGCTGGGCGGGCACCACTTCCTCGTCGAGGAGTACGTGGACGGGCGGCCGCTGCAGGATCTGATCACCGAGCGGTATCCGCTGATCCGGGCCGGCGCCGATGCCGAGGCGTGCGCCGCGTACGCGACCTGGGCGCTGGGGATGGCCGAGACCGTGGAGCGGGCCGTCGCCGCGCTGCACGCGCGCGGGGTGGTGTTCGGGGACGTACACCCGTACAACGTGCTGGTCCGGCCGGACGGGCGGGTCGTGCTGATCGACTTCGAGGTGGCGGTCACCGACGCGGACACGGTGCCGACGCTGGGGCATCCCGGCTACGCGGCGCCGCGCGACCGCTCGGGGACGGCGCTGGACCTGCACTCGCTGGCCTGCCTGCGGCTCGCGCTGTTCCTGCCGCTGACCACGCTGCTCCAGCTCGACCCCGGGAAGGCGGGGCACATCGCGGCGGTGATCGGCGAGCGGTTCCCCGTCCCGCCGGAGTTCCTCGCCGAGGCGGTCCGGCGGATCGAGGGCCCGGGCGGCCCGCGCCCCCCGGTCACCGGAACCGCTTACACCCACCCCGCCACCCTGCTGAAAACCGGCACGGCGCCGGCCGGAGAGGGGCCCGCGGAGCTTCCCGCGTGGGAGCCGTTGCGGGACGCGCTCCGCACGGCGATCGACGCGTCGGCGACGCCCGGGCGCGCGGACCGGCTGTTCCCGGGCGACGTCGAGCAGTTCTTCACCGGCGGCATCGGCCTCGCGCACGGCGCCGCCGGCGTGCTCTACGCGCTGCACGCCACGGGGGCCGGGCACCGCCCCGAGCATGAGGAGTGGCTGCTCGACCGCGCCCTGCACCCGCCGGAGGGCACCCGCCTCGGCCTGTACGACGGGCTCGCCGGCGCCGCGTACGTGCTCGACCTGCTCGGCCACCCGGGCGAGGCCCGCGACGTGCTCCGCTCCTGCCTGGCGGAACGCTGGCAGGCGCTCGGCGGCGACCTGCAGGGCGGACTGTCCGGCCTCGCGCTCGTCACCGACCACCTCACGGGCGGCGCCCGGCCCTGCGACACCGTGCTCGCCATGGCCCGGCTCGTCGCCGAACGGCTCGGCGAGCCCGACGACGTGCCCGCGACGAGCGGCGGCGACAATCCCTACGCCGGGCTGATGCGCGGGTCGTCCGGGCCGGCGCTGCTGTTCATCCGGCTGTACGAGCGCACCGGCGAGCCCGCCTGGCTGGACCTCGCCGGCACCGCGCTCCGGCAGGACCTGCGGCGCTGCCGGATCCGCCCGGACGAGGACGTGCTGCACGTGGACGAGGGCTGGCGCACGCTGCCGTACCTGGCGCGAGGCAGCGCGGGGATCGGCCTGGTGCTGGCCGAGCGGCTGGCGTACCGGCCGGACGAGGAGCTCGCGGCGGCCGCGTACCGGATCCGTCGCGCGGCGCTGGCGCCGTTCTACATCCAGCCGGGGCTGTTCGGCGGGGCGGCCGGCCTGCTGCTCTACCTGGCCCGGTGCGGGCCGCGCGACGACCCCGCGGTGTCCGGGCTGCTGAGCCGGCTCTCCTGGCACGCGCTCGGGTACGGCGGCGGGCTCGCGTTCCCCGGCGACCAGCTGCTGCGACTGTCCATGGACCTGGCCACCGGGAGTGCGGGCGTGCTGCTCGCGGCGGGGGCCGTACTCGGGCGGGAACCGGCCGGGTTGCCGTTCCTGCCTCACGGACTCGGGGGAGCAACGACGAGCCACCCGAGGGGAGGTAATGATGGCCCTTCTTGACCTCCAAGCCATGGAGCCACCGGCGGACGCGCAGGGCGGCGGTGGGAGCACCCTGTCGGTCACGACGTGTGACAAGCACAGCTCGCAGAGCCTGATCCTCTGCCTGTGAGTCCACACTGAAGCACTGCCGCCGGGCGAGCGCGCAGAGCCCGCCCGGCGGCAGCGCACTCCCACTGTACGAACCCAGGTCGGAGGCCTCCGCGTCCCCGCGCCCGGGACGCCACCCATGCCTGCGAACCGGGACGGGCTCGGCCGAGGAAAGGACGTGCGTGTGCGGGGGGAGGATCGGCTGTTGCTGAGGGCCGCCCGCGGCGCCGGCGGCCTTCCCGTGCTGTTCGCCGTGGCCGCGGTGCTCGCGGCGCTGGCCGACCTCGTGCTCCCGTACCTGCTCGGCCGCACGCTGGACGCGGTGCTCGCGCCGGGTGGGCGTACCGGCCCCTGGCTTGCCGCCTGCCTCGCGGTGCTCGCGGTGCTCGCGGTGTGCGAGGCGGTGGCCGACCTCACCGCCGCGGCCGGCTCCGTGGCGGCCACCGCGTGGCTGCGCCGCACCCTCACCCGGCACGTGCTCGCGCTCGGCGCGGACGCCACCCGGTGGCGCGGCGCCGGGGACCTCACCGGGCGGATCACCGGCAACGCCGACGAGGCGGGCGCCGCCGCCCCCGCCGCCGTCACCGCGCTCGCCGCCGTCATCCCCACCGTGGGCGGGCTCGCCGCGCTGGCCTGGATCGACGTGTGGCTCGCCGTCTGCTTCGGCGTCGGGCTCGCGGTACTGATGCCGCTGCTGCGGATCTTCGTCCGGGACGCCTCCGCCGAGGTCGCGGGCTACCAGCAGGCCCAGGGGGAGCTGGCGGGGCGGCTGCTCGGGGCGGTGCGCGGGGGTCGTACGATCGCCGCCGCGGCGGCCGCGCGGACCGAGGCGGATCGCGTGCTCGTCCCCCTGGCCCGGCTGCGGCGGCACGGCGCGGGGACGTGGCGGGCGCAGGCCCGGCTGACCGCGCAG
>WHSL01000183.1 GCA_009380095.1 Streptosporangiales bacterium
GCGCGGTGTGGGGAGTGGGCCGGGGCGGGGCGAGGGGGGCGGGTCCGGTGGCGGCGCCTTGGGTGATGAGGGTGACGGTGGCGCAGGCGGGGCAGTAGACGCGGTGGGCGCCGGGGGTGATGTGGGCGCGGATCTCGGCCGGTACCGCGCCGTGGGTCACCGCTTCGGCGCGGGCCGGCCGCACGTCCGCCTCGGGGCCGGCCAGCATCAGCCGCCACCCGACCCGCGCCCGGCCCAGCTCGGCGCGGAGCGCGCGCAGCGCCTCGCCGTCGGCCCGCTCGCCGTGCCAGGCCCACAGCCGGGCGTCCGCCATCTCGATCCGCCGCGCCCAGCACTCCGCCACGGTGTGCGCCACCGCCCCGAACGCCATCACCGCGAACGACCGCCCACTCCCGTCCACCTCCGGGATCACGCGGAGACCTCGGCGTAGGCGAGGGTGAGGCGGTGGACGGCGGTTTCGAGGCGTTCGGGGGAGGCGGCGAAGGTGATCGCGATGTGGCGTTCCAGTTCGTCGTCCGGGCCGTTGGGGATGGGATCGAAGGCGGGGCCGGGGGATATCAGCACGCCCCGGGCCGCGGCGGCCGCGGCGAGGCGGGTGGCGACCGGGAACGGGAGCCGTATCCAGAGCAGCGACCCACCGGCGGGCCGGGTCCACGTCCACTCCGGCAGCGCGTCGGTCAGCTCCGACGTGAGCGCCTCCAGCCCGGCGGTGAGCTCGCGCCGCCGCCACGCCCGGATCGCGGGCAGGTCGAGCAGCAGCTCGGCGGCGACGAGCTGGTCGAGCACGGCCGCACCGCCGTACGGCTCCGCCTCGGCGAGCCGCCGCACCGTGTCCGCGTCCGCCCGGATCCAGCCCACCCGCAGGCCCGGCCAGAGCAACGACGCAGCCGAGCCGAGCGCGCAGACCCGCGCGCCCGTGCAGGGCGCCGGCCCGGGAGCGTCGTCCAGCGCCGACTCCGTGTCCGATTCGTCCACGATGATCGCCGGCCCTGCCTCCGGCCCGGCGCCCACCCCGGCCGCCGATCCGGAGCCTTCGGCACCGCCGGCGAGGACGGCGCGCAGCGCGGGCGGCATGACCGCGCCGGTGGGGTACTGGAAGTCGGGGCTGAGGCAGCCGCCGTGCTCGCCCAGCGCGTCGAGATCCCAGACCCGCAACGGGACCGTACGCAGCCCTCGACGGACGGCGGCGAGCCGCACCTCCGGACGCCCCGGCCGCTCGGCCAGGAACGTGTCACCCGGCCGGAACAGCACGTCCAGCAGCAGCCCGAGCCCCCGCCGCGCCCCGCCGGTGACGAAGATCTGCTCGGGACCGGTCGGCACCCCGCGCGCGGCGAACCGCCGGGCCAGCACGGTACGCAGCGGCAGCACCCCGGCCGGCTCGGCGCCGGGCGCCCCGGCGTACGTCTCCACCTGCTCCGCGGCCGCGGCCGCCGCGGCGGCGAGCCCCGGCACTCCGGGTCGCGGCCCGGCGCCGGTCAGGTCGATCGGGTCGGGGGAGTCCCGCGGCGGCGGCACCGCCACCGGCAGCGCCGTCCAACTGCCCGAGCCCTGCCGGCTGCTCAGATACCCCTGCTCACGCAGCAGGTTGTACGCGGCGGTGATGGTGGTACGGCTGACGCCGAGCGCACCGGCCAGGTCACGCTCGGCGGGCAGCCGGGTGCGCAGCGGCAGCCGCCCGTCGAGCACGAGCTCGCGTACGGCGCCGGCCAGCCCGAGGTAGTAGGGGCGCTCGTCAAGGGCGAGGGAGGTGAGCCGGGCGAGTTGCCGCCCGGAGACGGAACGCCGATTCATGGGGCCACCTTCACCGATTGGCCTTGCTCTTGCAAAACGTAGCAGCCGCGCGATGCCGGCGGTTTGAAAGCGCGCGTCCGGGCAGGAAGGACCGCGTGGGGGTAGCGAAATGGATCGGCGCGTGGCCGGTCGTCCGCCAGCTCGCCGGGGAGGACCCGCGGCGAGAGGGGGCACGGTCCCGCCGAACGGAGGAGATCAGACCGCGAACCGGCGAGGCGGACGAGGTGGTCCGGTCCGTCTGCCCGTACTGCGCGGTTGGCTGTGGCCAGCTCGTGTACGTCAAGGACGGCGCGGTCACGCAGATCGAGGGCGACCCCGACTCGCCCGTCTCGCGCGGCCGGCTCTGCCCGAAGGGGGCGGCCAGCAAGCAGCTCGTCACCCATCCGGGGCGGCGCACCGAGGTGCTCTACCGAAGACCGTACGGGACCGAGTGGGAACGCCTCGGCCTCGACGAGGCGATGGACATGATCGCCGACCGGGTGGTCCGGACCCGGGCGGAGACCTGGCAGGACGAGGACGAGGGGCGCAAGGTCCGACGGACGCTCGGCATCGCGAGCCTGGGCGGCGCCACGCTGGACAACGAAGAGAACTATCTGATGAAGAAGTTCTATTCGGCGGCCGGCATAGTCCAGGTGGAGAATCAGGCGCGCATTTGACACTCCGCCACCGTCCCCGGTCTGGGGACCAGCTTCGGGCGGGGAGGCGCCACCGGGTTCCCCGCGGACCTGGTCAACGCCGACTGCATCGTCATCCAGGGCTCCAACATGGCCGAGTGCCACCCGGTCGCGTTCCAGTGGGTGATGGAGGCGCGCCGCCGCGGCACGAAGGTGATCCACGTCGACCCGCGGTTCACCCGTACGAGTGCGCTGGCGGATCGGCACGTCCCGATCCGCGCCGGTGCCGACATCGTGTTCCTGGGCGCGCTGATCCACCACGTGCTGTCCGGCGGACACGACTTCCGTGAGTACGTGGTCGCGTACACGAACGCGGCCACCATCCTGCGGGAGGACTACGCCGACACCGAGGACCTCGACGGGCTGTTCTCCGGCTGGGACCCGGGCGAGCACGGCTACGACCCGAAGACCTGGCACTACCAGGGCGGTCCCGAGACGCGGCGGCACCCACCGGAGAGCGGGGCGCGGCACGCCGAGGTCGGCGGTGCCCACCAGTACGGGTCCGGCGGCCCCGTGGTCCACCACCACGGCGAGCGCGACGAGACGCTCGAGCATCCGCGCTGCGTCTACCAGGTGCTGAAGCGGCACTTCGCGCGCTACACGCCGGAGCTGGTGGAGGAGGTCTGCGGCGTTCCGCTGGAGGCCTTCGCCGAGGTCGCCGACGCGGTCGTGGCGAACTCCAGGCGGGACCGCACCACGGCGTGGGTCTATTCCGTGGGGTGGACCCAGCACACCGTGGGCGTGCAGTACATCCGCACGGCCTCGATCCTGCAGCTGCTGCTCGGGAACATGGGGCGCCCGGGCGGCGGAATCCTCGCGCTGCGCGGGCACGCCAGCATCCAGGGCTCCACCGACATCCCGACGCTGTTCGACCTGCTGCCCGGCTACCTGCCGATGCCGAACGCGTACGACCACGGCGACATCGGCTCCTACCTGGCGGACGCCGCCGGGACCACCGGGTTCTGGGGGAACAAGCGGTCCTACCTGGTCAGCCTGCTCAAGGCCTGGTGGGGCGAGGCGGCGCGGGAGGACAACGAGTTCTGCTTCGAGTACCTGCCGCGGCTGACCGGCGACCACGGGTCGTACGCCACCGTGATGGGGCAGATCGACGGCACCGTGAAGGGCTACTTCGTGGTGGGGGAGAACCCGGCCGTGGGGTCCTCCGGCGGCAAGGCCCAGCGGCTCGGCCTGGCCGCGCTCGACTGGCTCGTCGTACGGGACATGACGCTGGTGGAGACGGCCACGTTCTGGAAGGATGGGCCGGAGCTGGAGACCGGCGAGCTCGCCACCGAGTCCATCGGCACGGAGGTGTTCTTCCTGCCGGCCGCGAGCCACGTGGAGAAGGCCGGCTCGTTCACCAACACCCAGCGGCTGCTGCAGTGGCGGCACAAGGCCCTGGACCCGCCCGGGGACTGCCGCAGCGACCTCTGGTTCTTCCATCGGCTGGGCCTGCTGGTACGGGACCGGCTGCGCGGCTCCACCCTCCAACGGGACCGTCCCCTACTGGATCTGACCTGGGACTATCCGTCCGAGGACGGCGAGGAGCCGTCGCCGGAGGCGGTGCTGAAGGAGATCAACGGCACCGGGCCGGACGGGAAGGCGCTGTCCGCGTACACCGAGCTCCAACCCGACGGCTCGACGTCCGCCGGATGCTGGATCTACACCGGCTGCTACGCCGGTGACAGCAACCGGACGGCGCGCCGTGAGCCGTGGCGGGACCCGGTCGTCCGGGACGGGGAGCCCGCCGCGATGGTGGCGCCGGACTGGGGCTGGGCCTGGCCGGCCAACCGGCGCATCCTCTACAACCGGGCCTCGGCGGACCCCGAGGGCCGGCCGTGGAGCGAACGCAAGCGGCTGATCTGGTGGGACGCGGCGTCCGGTACCTGGTCCGGGGGCGACGTCCCCGACTTCGAGCGGAGGAAGCCGCCGGACTACACGCCGGCCGAGGGCGCCACGGCGCAGGACGCGCTGAGCGGAGTCGACCCGTTCATCATGCAGACCGACGGCAAGGGCTGGCTGTTCGCGCCCACCGGCCTCGTCGACGGGCCGCTTCCGGCGCACTACGAGCCGGCCGAGTCGCCGTACCCGAACCCGCTGTACGGGCAGCGGGCCAACCCGGCCCGGCAGCGGTTCGAGCGGCCGGAGAACCCGGCCAACCCGCCCGAGACGCCGGTATACCCGTACGTGCTGACCACGTACCGGCTGACCGAGCACCACACGGCGGGTGGGATGAGCCGGCCGCTGTCGTACCTGAGCGAGCTGCAACCCGAGCCGTTCGCGGAGATCTCCCCGGAGCTCGCGGCGGAGGCGGGGGTCCGGAACGGGGAGTGGGTCACCGTTCTGACGTCCCGGACCGCCGTCGAGGCACGCGCCCTCGTCACCCGGCGGCTGCGGCCGCTACGCGTGATGGGGCGGGTCGTGCACCAGGTCGGGATGCCGTACCACTGGGGCTGGGGCGGCGATGGTCTCGTCACCGGCGACGCGGCCAACGACCTGCTGCCGATCGTCCTCGACCCGAACGTGCACATCCAGGAGAGCAAGGCGGTGACCTGCGCGTTGTTCCCCGGGCGGCGGCCGCGCGGGGCGGAGCTGCTGGACCTGGTGGAGCGGCACCGCCGGGCCGCGGCGCCGGCGCCGATCGGGGATCCGCCCGTGTGGAAGGAGGAGCGGACGTGACGACTGCGACGCCGGCGACCGGCTCGGCGAGCCGGATGGGCTTCTTCACCGACACCTCGGTGTGCATCGGCTGCAAGGCGTGCGAGGTGGCGTGCAAGGAGTGGAACGACGTGCCCGCGGACGGGCTCGACTGGTTCGGGACCTCGTACGACAACACCGGGGAGCTCGGGGCGAGCACCTGGCGGCATGTCGCGTTCATCGAGCAGCAGGTGCCGTCTCCGGTAGGCCCGGACGGGGACGGCGGTGGCGACGGGGATGCGACGCGGTGGCTGATGTCCTCCGATGTCTGCAAGCACTGCACGCATGCCGGGTGTCTCGACGTGTGCCCCACGGGTGCGCTGTTCCGGACCGAGTTCGACACCGTGGTGGTGCAGTCCGACGTGTGCAACGGGTGCGGGTACTGCGTGTCGGCGTGCCCGTACGGGGTGATCGACCGGCGTGCGGATGACGGCCGGGCGTGGAAGTGCACCATGTGCTACGACCGGATGCGCGGGGGGCTGGAACCGGCCTGTGCCAAGGCCTGCCCGACCGACTCCATCCAGTTCGGCCCGCTCGACGAGTTGCTGGAGCGGGCCGGATCGCGGGTCACCGAGCTGCATGAGGCGGGGACGCCGGAGGCGCGACTGTACGGGGCCGACCCGTCCGACGGGGTCGGCGGGGCCGGGGCGTTCTTCCTGCTGCTCGACGAGCCGGAGACGTACGGGTTGCCGCCCGATCCGGTGGTGCCCACGCGTTACCTCGGCGCGTCCTGGCGATGGGCCGGGGCCGCGGCGGCCGCCATGCTGGCCGTCACCGCCGCCGCGTTCACCGGAGCCCGCCGATGACGCCGTCCGAGTCCCACCAGGCCGTGGGCGCGGACGGCCCTCCGAACACCGATCCCCGTGCCTCCGGCGACCGCCCGCGCGGTGAGGACGGATCGGGTGCCGGCGGGGGGCGTGCGGATTCGTATTACGGGCGGCCGGTGGTGAAGCCGCTGCGGTGGCATGTGCCGAACATGCCGGCGTACCTGTTCCTCGGCGGGCTGTCCGGTGGGGCGTCGGTGATGGCGGCGGGTGCGGAGGCGACGGGGCGGCCGCGGCTGGCGCTGACCGGTGAGATCACCGCTCTTCTCGCCGGTACCGCGGGCGCGGGACTGCTGGTCGCCGAGCTGGGCCGGCCGGATCGGTTCCTGAACATGCTGCGCGTCTTCAAGCCGACCTCCCCGATGAGCGTGGGCGCGTGGGTGCTGGCCGCGCAGGGCGGGCTGACCGCGGCGGCCGCGGGGTCGTACCTGACGGGCGTGCTGCCCCGGGTGGGGCGGGCCGCCGGATACGCGACGGCGGTGACGGGGCCGGCCATGGCCACGTACACGGCGGTGCTGCTCGCCGACACCGCCGTGCCCGCGTGGCAGCGGGCGCGGCGTGAGCTGCCCTTCCTGTTCGCGGGGTCCGGTATGGCGGCGGCCGGGGCGATCGGCATGACCGTTGTGCCCGGGCCCGAAGGCGCGCCCGCGCGACGGCTCGCGATCGCCGGAGCCACCCTGGAGGCCGCCGCGACGGCGGTCCTGGAGCGCGGGCTCGGCTACGAGGGTGAACCGTACGGCCTCGGCCGCGCGGGCCGCTTCCTCCGCATCGGACGGACACTCAGCATGCTGGGCGCCGCGGGCGCCCTCCTGGCCGGCCGCAACCGAGGAAAGGGCCGCGCCGGCCGCGGCAACGGCCGGCACGGCGGATGGGGCGGTGGCCGTGGCGCGGACAGCGGCGATGGTCGCGCGCTCGCGGCGGTCTCCGGGTTGGCCCTGCTGGGCGGGGCGCTCTGCACCCGCTTCGGCGTCTTCTTCGCCGGCGACGCCTCCGCCCGCGACCCCGCCTACACCGTCCTTCCGCAACGCGAACGCCGCGAAGCCGTCACAACGCCCGCCCCCGACGCGCGCGACGCGACCTGAGGCCACTCGGCGTCGGCTCTTGATCTTGTGGTGATGGCGGGTGGCCGCGTGCCCGATTGGGGGGAGGCTACTGACGGGTTAACATCCGGCCAACGCCGATAGTGGGGAGGGCGGCGTGACGAAGCCGCACGCGGATGCGATGGAGCTGAGACCCAGGCGCGCGCGGGTGTTCGCGCGCGCGCTCGTTCCGGTGCTGGTGGCCGGCGCGGCCGGGGCCGGCATCCTAGGCTGGTTCTACGGCTGGCGGGTCGCGGCCATCTTCGGCGTCGCCGTCGTCCTCGTCCTCGGATACACCGCATTACGCGTGACCCTGCTGACCCGGAACCCGCCCCGGCTCAGCCCGCGCGGCCTGGAACTGAAGGCCTGGTCGCGGTACCGCAGGGACGTGCTGCTACCGTGGTCGCAGATCCGCCGGATCAGGATCGAGGGCTCCGGCGCCCAGCGGGTGCTGCTCGTCAAGCCGCGGGACATGTCCGCCCTGGCCGGCGGGGACACCCGGCGGCTGGAAGGACTGCGCCGCCAGCACGAGCGCTACGGCGCGCCGCTCGTCGTCCTGCTCGGTGACGTCGCCGACGACACCGCGGCGATAGCGGAGGCCGTACACCGCTACGGCGGCGGCCAGGTCCGCCCCGAACTCCCCGGCCACACCCCACGCCGCCGCCGCGGCTGACCCCCGCCGACCCGCTTCCGAGCTCCCTCCGCGTCCGGCCCGGGCCCGCACGAACCGGCGGTTTCCGGAAAATCGGATATTCGATCATGTATGTCAGTCCGCGCTTGCACGTGACCTGGGCCACATGGTGCGATTCGGGGACCCCTCCCTAATCGTGATTGGAAACCCATGGGCCAGCCCGACGTCTTTGCCGAGCGCGCCGAGGTCGAACGGTCGATCCAGGGCAAGACCCTGTGCGACTGGTTCGCCCAGGCCGCCGAGCTGCACGGCGACGCACCCGCGCTGTCCGACCTGGTGGACGGCCAGTGGAAGACGCTCACCTGGAGCGAGTACCGGCAGGCCGCGCTCGAGATCGCGGCCGGCTACGCGGCACTCGGCGTGGGGCCGGGGGACGCCGTCGCGCTCATGATGCCGAACCGCAGCGAACACCTCCTGGCCGACCAGGGCGCCCTGCATGCCGGCGCCGTACCGGTCACCGTGTACGCCACCTTCGCCCCGGAACAGATCGCGTACGTGGCCGGCCACTGCTCCGCCAGGGTCGCCGTCCTGGACGGCCAGCCCGAGCTGGACCGGTGGAGCCAGGTCCTGGACCGGCTCCCCGAGCTGAGCACCGTGATCGTGCTCGACCCGGCCGCCGTGCCCGCGGGCGAGCGCTACATGAGCTGGCACGACCTCCGCGAGCTGGGCCGCGACCGGCTGCTCGCCGAGCCCGAGGTGGTCCGCGACCGGATCGACGGCATCCGCCCCGAGGACCCGGTGACCCTGCTCTACACCTCCGGCACCACGGGCAACCCCAAGGGCGTGTACGAGTCCCACCACGCCGTGCTGTTCGAGGTGACGATCACCCAGCGGATGACGAAGATTCCCGAGCTCGGCTCCAGCCTCTGCTACCTCCCGCTCGCGCACATCGCCGAGCGCGTGCTCAGTCTGTACGGGCCCATCCACACGTACTCGCACGTGCACTTCTGCCCCGACTTCACCCAGCTCGCCGGCCTGCTCGGGCAGGTGCGGCCGCACGGCTTCTTCGGCGTGCCGCGCGTCTGGGAGAAGGTCATGTCCGGCATCCAGGCGGTGATGTCCGCCAACCCGGACGAGCAGCGCCGCGCCGAGGTGCAGGCCGCCATGGCGGCCGGCCGCGCGTACGTGGACGCGTCACAGTACGGACGCGAGATGCCGGCCGCGGTGGCGGAGGCGTTCGCCGAGGCGGACGCGAACGTGCTCGCCCCCATCCGCGCGCTGCTCGGCCTGGACCGGGCCGAGCTGTTCGCCAGCGCGGCCGCCCCGCTGCCCCGGGACGTACAGGAGTTCTTCGCCGGGCTCGGCATGAAGATCCTCGACGTGTGGGGGATGACCGAGACCTGCGGCGCCGTCACCGGCAACACCATGGACGCGTTCCGCCTCGGCACGGTGGGCCGGGCCTACCCGGGCGTCGAGCTGCGACTCCTCGACGACGGCGAGATCCTGGTGCGCGCGCCGGTCAACACGCGCGGGTACCTGCACCAGCCGGACGCCACCGCCGCGCTCGTCGACGCGGACGGGTGGCTGCACACCGGCGACGTCGGCACCATCGACGCCGACGGCTTCCTGAGCATCGTGGACCGGAAGAAGGAGCTGTTCATCACCGCCGGCGGCGAGAACATCGCGCCGTCGATGATCGAGAACCTGCTGAAGGAGCACCCGCTCGTCGGGCAGGCGCTCGCCTTCGGCGACCTCCGCCCGTACCCGGTCGCGCTGCTCACCCTGGACACCGAGATCGTGCCCGGCTGGGCGGCGCAGCGCGGCATCGAGTACGGCTCGCTGGCCGAGCTGATCGCTCACCCCGAGGCACAGGCCGAGGTCGGGCGGGCCGTGGAGGCCGCCAACGAGCGGCTGGCCCAGGTGCAGAAGATCAAGCGGTGGCGGCTGCTGCCCGTCGAGTGGACGCCGGAGAGCGAGGAGCTCACCCCGACCCTCAAGCTCAAGCGCAGGGTCATCCACGCGAAGTACTCCGACGCCATCGACTCCCTCTACGCCGGCTAGCCCCCCGCGCGCGGGGCCTCGGGGATCCGGGGCCCCACGCGCGCGGTATGCGGTATGCCGCCGGGGCCGCTAAGGTTCGGGCTTGGAGGCGTCCGGGCACCTGGTGGGCCCCCTGGTCTTCAAAACCAAGGAGGCCGAGTTCCTCGGCCTGGCGGGTTCGATTCCCGTCCGCCTCCGCCAATCACCGTGGCCTCGCCCTGCCTGCGGGTCAGGGCTTCGTCTTCGTGCCGGCCCGCAGGTTGCGGACGCCGAGGTAGCCCAGGTAGACGCCGACCACGACGAGGACGGCGCCGATCACCGCCCACTGGGAAGCGCCGCTCATGGGGCTGCCGCCGAGCACGTTCACCCCCTGCAGCGTCCAGACGGCGCCGACGAGCAGCAGAAGCAATCCGATCACGATGAGCGCCCAGGTCCGCATCGTTCACCTTCCAAGGGAGTGGTCACGTGCGGTCGCCCAGCAATCTTCGCCCAGCGGGGCGCACTGTCAATGGCCCGCACCCGTCGCGATTTCGTGCACTGATGGCGGAGGACGTGGAGCGCCTCATCGAGCAGCTGGCGCTGTGGCGAACCCCGACACGGGCTTCGACACCCCCAGCGCGCGCGATGAGGCCTTCGCGGAGCTGGAGCGGCGGGGAAGGAAGGTCGTCCCCGTGCTCATCCGCCGGCTGGAGGAGGTCTTCGCGGCCGACGCCGCCTACCGCGCGCGTGCGGCCGCGATCCAGGACGCGTGGGACGCCTGGCGCGACGAGGGGCATCGGCTCTCCGCGGAGCACGGGCTGCTCGGCGACTTCGAGCGTTACCGGAAGATCCCCACCCAGAGCCTCCCCGAGCCGCTCGCCGCCTACCACCAGCCCTACGAGCTCGAGCAGGGCATCACCGAGGCCCTGCACCGCCTCGGTGACGAGCGGGCGGTTCCCGTGCTCTGCGCGGCACTGCGGGAGCCGGGCTGTGTGCTCTACGCCGCCCGGGCGCTGCGCGACATCCGCGACGACCGTGCCGTACCGGCGCTGCTGGACGCCGCCGCGATGACGGCGGACGACGACTACCCGTTCGGCCCGCGTTCAGCAGCAGGCCCGCGACGCCTACACCGCCAGCCTCACCGCCGGTAAGCCCCTGCCGCCCAAGGAACTCGCCGCCCGATTCGGCCGCTCGCAGGGCTGGGCATGGGCCCGCATCCGGGAAACCCTCGGCGGTGGCTCCGTGTCGGCGCCCACCCCGCACGTCAGCACCGAGACCGAGCGTCAGCAAGCCCGCGACCTGTACAAGGATTCCGTACGAGCGGGCCGGCCGCTGTCCCAGCGCGAGCTCGGCGACCGGTTCGGCCGCTCCACCGTCTGGGCCCGCACCCGCATCCAGGAAGCCAGCGACCGGACCCCGTGACGCCAGCCTGGGCGAGGGGCAGCGCCATGGCGGAGGAGGTCGTGGAGCCGGATCGGGGAGGCCGCACTCGGCGGCGAGTCGGCCGA
>WHSL01000295.1 GCA_009380095.1 Streptosporangiales bacterium
CCGAAGCTGTATGAACCAATGTTCACGAACGTATGCTCATATACGCGCCCCAACGACCGGTCCGTCAAGGCCGATCCCCGTTTGCGGCTGCGTACGCCGGGTAGCCGCAATCGTTCAGAGCGTGCACGCGGATCGCACGCCGACCGATTGGGGGAGCGATGAGCGCATCCGGCGACACCCGCCACGACGTGGTGACCGTCCTGACCCACGACCACCGTGCGGTCGAGCACCTGTTCGCTCAGCTCGAGGACCTGCCCAAGGGCGACCAAGGGCGCCGGGAGATCGCCGACACGATCGTCGCCGAGCTGGCGCGCCACTCGGTCGCGGAGGAGCAGTACCTGTATCCGGCGGTGCGGGAGCACGTGCCCGGCGGCGACGAGCTCGCCGAGCACGAGATCGAGGAGCACGCCGAGGCCGAGCGGATCATGCACGCGCTGGAGGGGCTGGACCCCGGCGATCCGGAGTTCGACAAGCTGATCTCGCAGCTCATGCGAGATATCCGGCATCACGTGCACGGGGAGGAGACCGATCTCTTCCCGCGCCTGACCGCCGTCTGCCCCGAGTCCGAGCTGCGCCGCCTGGGGGAGCAGGTGGAGGCCGCCAAGAAGGTGGGGCCGACCCGGCCGCATCCGGACGCGCCGGACCGCCCGCCGATGAACAAGCTCGGTGGCCCGGTGCTCGGCCTCGCTGACCGCATCCGGGAGCTGCTGTCGAGCCGGCGTTGAGGCTCACCCGGCCCCCGGGTTCTGGCGCCGGGGGCCGGCGACGGGGTAGGGTGCCGCTCATGCGAAGCACGCACCTGAGCCAGTGGTGGCGCCGCTCCTAGGCGGCGCGAGACTTTCGCATCCTCAGATCTTCCACACGAAGGCCGCCCTGACCGGCGGCCTTTCGTATGTCTACCGCCGGCTGGGCCCTCGACGACCGAAGGGGACCTCACAGGTGGACGCCACGGACAGCATCGAGTATCGGACGGCGGGCGGCGTACGGGTGACGCGGGCCGCCGAGCCCTGCGAGCCCGGCGTGCTCGACGAGCTGGTGGCCGCGGTCGCGCACCGGCGCGGCGGCGTGCTCAGCTCGGGCATGGAGTACCCCGGCCGGTACAGCCGCTGGCACCTCGCCTACGCCGACCCGTGCGTCGAGGTCGTCGCCCGCGGACGCCGGATCTCGGCGCGCGCGCTCAACGCCCGCGGGCTGGTCGTCATGCCCGTGCTGCGCCGCACCCTGCTCGCCCACGGCACGCCCGTCGACGAGCCCACCGCCGCCCCGGCCGAGGACTACGTCGAGGTCCTGGTTCCCGAGGGCGACGGCGACTTCACGGAGGAGGAGCGCAGCCGCCGCCCCACCGTCTTCTCCCCGCTGCGCGACGTGATCGCCGAGTTCGGCTCGGCCGCCGACCCGCACCTGGGCCTGTACGGCGCGTTCGGCTACGACCTCGCCTTCCAGTTCGAACCGGTCCGCCGGCGCCTCGAACGCGGCGCGGACGCCCGCGACCTCGTTCTGCACCTCCCCGACGCGCTCATCGTCCGCGACCGCAAGCGGGAGACCTGCGTCCGCTACACCTACGAGTTCACCGTGGACGGCCAGGGCACCGAAGGCCTGCCCCGGGAGACGGGGCCCGCCCCGGCCACGCGCGCCCCGGCGGAGCTCCCGCCGGAGGCCCGCCCCGGCGCGTACGCCGAGGTGGTCCGCGACGCCAAGGAGCGGTTCGTCCGCGGCGACCTGTTCGAGGTCGTCCCCGGCCACGTCATGTACGCGCCCTGCTCCGACCCCGCCGCCTTCTATGAGCGGCTGCGGCGGCGCAACCCGGCACCGTACGAGTTCTTCTTCAACCTCGGCGACGGCGAGCACCTGGTCGGCGCCTCCCCGGAGATGTACGTACGGGTCACCGGTGACCGGGTGGAGACCTGCCCGATCTCCGGCACCATCCGCCGCGGCGCGGACCCGCTGGAGGACGCGGAGAACATCCGCACGCTGCTGACCTCCGCCAAGGAGGAGTCCGAGCTGACCATGTGCACGGACGTGGACCGCAACGACAAGTCGCGGATCTGCGTACCGGGCAGCGTCAAGGTCATCGGCCGCCGGCAGATCGAGATGTACAGCCGTCTCATCCACACCGTCGACCACATCGAGGGCCGGCTGCGCCCCGGCTTCGACGCCATCGACGCCTTCCTCACCCACATGTGGGCGGTCACCGTCACCGGCGCCCCCAAGACCTGGGCGATGCAGTTCATCGAGGACCACGAGGAGACGCCGCGGCGCTGGTACGGCGGGGCGGTCGGCTTCCTCGGCTTCGACGGCTCCATGAACACCGGGCTCACCCTGCGTACCGCGCAGATCCGCGGCGGCGTGGCGGCCGTACGGGCCGGCGCGACGCTGCTGTACGACTCCGACCCCGACGCCGAGGAGCAGGAGACCCGGCTGAAGGCGCGCGCCCTGCTGGAGACGCTGCGCGAGGGGGAGGAGCCGCCGTCCGCCACGCCGACCGCGGGGGCCGGCGTGGCGGCGGCGGACGGGGCGGACGCACCGGGCGAGGGCATGTCGGTGCTGCTCGTGGACCACGAGGACTCCTTCGTGAACACCCTCGCCGACTACTTCCGCCGCCTCGGCGCCGAGGTCACCACGCTCCGGCACGGGTTCCCGCCCGCGCTGCTCGACAGGTACGCGCCCGACCTCGTCGTGCTTTCACCCGGCCCGGGCCGGCCGGAGGACTTCGACTGCGCCGGGCTGCTCAAGGAGCTGGACGTGCGGGGCCTGCCGGTCTTCGGCGTCTGCCTCGGCCTGCAGGCGATGGTGGAGCACACCGGCGGCGAGCTGGCGCTGTTGCCGGCGCCCGTGCACGGCAAGCCGGGCCGGGTCGGGGTGCTGGACGGCGCCGGGCTGCTCGCCGGGCTGGGGGAGGAGTTCACCGCCGCCCGTTATCACTCGCTGCACGCCACGCCGGATCGGGTGCGCGGCGACTTCACCGTCACCGCGACCACACCGGACGGCGCGGTCATGGCCATCGAGGACCCGGACGCGCGCCGGTGGGCCGTCCAGTTCCACCCCGAGTCGATCCTCAGCGCCTCGGGCCGTACCGGCGAGCGCCTCATCGCCAACGTCCTCACGCTGGTACGCGCGCACGCTCCGGCGCCGGTCGCCTGACGGTGTAGGGTCCCCGGGACGCGCGCGGCCCCGGGGGCCGTCCCGGTCCGCTGCCCGGTCGGTCGTCCCCCGGCGGGACCGTTCCGATCGGCGGCTCCAGTCGGCCGTCCACGCGCGGACGGTCCCGATCCGCGGCTCCCGGGACCGTTCCGGTCAGGAGCTCGGCGGCGGCCTGGGCGGCTCCTCGCTCGGCGGTGTCGGCGACGGTCCCGACGGCGGGGGAGCCCGGCGATGGCGAGTCGGGGGAGGGAGAGCCCGGTGGCAGGCTCGGTGGCTGCGTCGGTGACGGGCCTGGCGGCAGGCTCGGGGAGGCGATCCGGGCGGGAGACTGGGCGGACCCGAAGGGGGCGGATCGTGCGGATCGTCCCGCTTGCCGATGCAGAGGTCGCCGCAGTCCGAGTAGACCGGGCCCGCGCACTGGGCGCAGTTCGCACAGTTGATCGCCCTGGACGGACCGGGCGCTCCGGGAAGCGTGTAGAACAGACACGTGATGGCGCACCCCGGGCCGATATCACGGGACAGACATCCCAGCATGCACAGACCTTCGGACACGGTCGTGGGAACGCGCGGTGGCCTGGGCGCGCGGCCGGGGAACGGCCAGGGGCTTGGGGAACCCGCCCATCCCCGGCAGCCCGCCGAAGCCGGGCAGACCGCCCGGGGGCCGTCCGGGGGAGGGCGGCGCGCAGCCCGGAGCCGGCGCGGCTCGTCCGCGACGTGAATTCGACACGCGTGCCTAAAGATCGGCCAGACGGCGCTGTGCTGACAAGAAGGGTGTCCTACACAGGACAGCGCATCGGCGAGAGGCCAGTTCAAGGGCGAGTTTTTCACGTGGCCGCCATCGTCCACTGGGCGAGACGAGGAATGGGCGGTTGAATGCGCCGCCCTGATCTCATCCGAGTGAGCAGTCCGTCACATAGAATTCGCGACCGATGTATCGAGCCGCTCACGTTCTGTTGTGCCCGTTCCGAGAAAGTGCGCCGGAATGTCGATTTCCAGCGCCGTTCCGCGGAGATATGGCAGGCCTCGGCCGGGCGTGCTGCGCGACCCGTCGGCCGGGGTACAAGTGGGGGCATGGCGGCCCCTTTCGACCTCACGGCGCTCCGGCTGGTCGACCACCACTGTCACGGTGTGCTCAGGGATCCGGTCGATCGGGACGGGTTCGAGTCGCTGCTGACCGAGGCCGGGCGGCCGGCTCCACCGGGGGTCACCGCGTTCGACTCGCCCGTGGGGTTCGCCGTACGGCGCTGGTGCGCGCCGGTGCTCGGCTTGGAGCCGCACGCCGCGCCCGAGGCCTACCTGCGCCGCCGCGCCGCGCTCGGCGTCGCGGAGGTCACCCGGCGGCTGCTGCGGGCGACCGGTACCGCGCACTTCTGCGTGGACACCGGGCTGAACCCGTCGCGGCTGCTGGGACCGGCCGAGATGGCCGCCGGGGGCCGGGCCGGCTGCCACGAGGTGCTGCGGCTGGAGCACGTCGCGGAGCAGGTCGCGCGCGGCCTCGGCGACCTGGGGGGTTCCGCGCCGGGGGAGCGGTACGACGCCGCGCTGCGGGCCGAGCTGACCCGGCGGCTCCCCGGCGCCGTCGCGATGAAGTCGATCATCGCCTACCGGTACGGGCTCGACCTCGACCCGCGGCCGCCCGCCCCGGTGGAGGTGAGCGCCGCGCTGACCCGCTGGGACCGGCGGCGGCTGGAGGACCCGGTGCTGCTGCGGCACGCGCTGTGGTGCGGGATACGCGTGGCCCGCGCCTATGGGCGGCCGATCCAGTTCCACACCGGCTTCGGCGATCCCGACCTGGACCTGCCGCGGTCCGACCCGGCGCGGATGACCGCCCTCATCCGGGCGGTGGAGCCGGTGCCGGTGGTACTGCTGCACGGGTATCCGTACCTGCGCCAGGCCGGATACCTCGCCACCGTCTTCCCGCACGTGTACCTCGACGTGGGGCTGACGCTCACGCACACCGGGGCCGGCGCGGAGCCGGTGCTGCGGGAGGCGCTGGAGCTGGCGCCGTTCCACAAGATCCTCTACAGCAGCGACGGATACGGGCTGCCCGAGCTGCACCTGCTGGGCGCGGGCACCTTCCGGCGCGCCCTGGGGCGGGTGCTCGCGTCGCGGGTCGGCGAGGGGGAGTGGTCGGCCGCCGACGCGTGGCGGGTGGCGGAGATGATCGCGGCGGGCAACGCCACGCGGCTGTACGGTCTGCCGGTCTCACCCTGAGGTCGAGCCCCGGTCTCCGGAACCCTGAACCTTCGGCCGAGGTCCGGTCAGAGGCGTCCGGTGAGGCGCCGTACGTCCTCCTCCGGCAGATCGAGGCCGAGGGCGAGCAGCACGTCGCCGAGCTCCACGGGGTCGATGACCCGGCCCGAGTCCCCGTCCGGGGTGGCCACGGTGAGGTCGGCGCCGACCAGGGACGTGCGCTTGCGCTCGGCGAGGCGCATCACCAGGGGCTTGCCGGTGAACGGCGAGCGCGGGTGCGTGGACACGA
>WHSL01000294.1 GCA_009380095.1 Streptosporangiales bacterium
CCTGCTCGCGGTCTTCCTGATCACCTCCAAGGGTGGCGCGGGCATAGCGGGCGCCGGCTTCGTGCTGCTGGCCGCGACGCTGTCCACCACCGGCACGATCCCGGTGGCGGGCATCATGCTGATCTTCGGCGTGGATCGCTTCATGTCGATGGCGCGCGGCCTGATCAGCCTCTGCGGCCAGATGCTCGCCAGCATCGTGGTGAGCGTCTGGGAGGGGAACTTCGACCGGGTACGGGCGGCCGCGACACTGGACGGGCGCGTACCGGAGCCCGCCGTACCGGAGCGGACCACGGCGTGAGCGGCATCGACCCATCGGGAGGGAACGCATGACGGAACGGCCCGGACGGCTGGCCGGCAAGATCGCGATCGTCACCGGCGCGGGCAGCGTCGGCCCGGGCTGGGGCAACGGGCGGGCCGCCGCGGTGCTGTTCGCTCGGGAGGGCGCGCGGGTCTTCGCGGTGGACCGCGACGGCGCCGCGATGACCGAGACCCTGGAGCGCATCGATGCCGAGGGCGGCACGGTACGGACCCATGAGTGCGACGTCACCGACGCCGACGCCGTACGGGCCATGGTCACCGCCTGTGTGGACGCGTACGGCGGCGTCGACGTGCTGGTCAACAACGTGGGCGGGTCGCGGCACGGCGGGGCGGTGGAACTGCCCGAGGAGATCTGGGACGAGCAGTTCGACTTCAACCTGAAGAGCGTCTTCCTGGCCTGTAAGCACGTGATCCCGGTGATGCGGGAGCGGGGCGGCGGGGCCATCGTGAACCTCGCGTCCACCTCCGGGATCCGTTACACCGGGTCGCCGCAGGTCGGGTACGCCTCGTCCAAGGCGGGGGTGATCCAGCTGTCCCGGGTCACCGCGGTCCAGTACGCACCGGACGGGATCAGGGTCAACACGATCATCCCCGGTCAGCTGCACACCCCGATGGTGGAGGCGCGGCTGGCCGGGCAGCGCGCCGGCGGCGACGTCGAGGCGCTGCTCGCCCAGCGGCAGGCCCGCATCCCGCTCGGCTTCATGGGTGACGGCCGCGACACCGCGTACGCGGCGCTGTTCCTCGCCTCCGACGAGTCCCGCTTCGTCACCGGAACAGAGATCGTCATCGATGGAGGGATGTCCGTCCGATGCGACTGAATGCCCGGCATGTCGGCGCCCGGGGGTTCGGGGGGTGGCCCCCCGAGCTAGCAGAGCGTCACCGGTACGGAGATCGTCGTCGATGGAGGGATGTCGGTGCGCTGTGACTGAGCCTCGGCAGGAACGACCCCACCCGAATCCGAAACGTCCGGACATCGCGCTGCCCCCGCGCGCCTGCGACTCGCACTGCCACATCTTCGGCCCGAGCGACCGCTTCCCGTACGCGCCCGGCCGCAGCTTCACATCCGCGCGGGCCGTGCCGGAGCCGGAGGTGCGCGCCCGCCAGACCTTCCTGGGCTTCGAGCGTGCGGTCATCGTGCACTCCTCCTGCCACGGTGCGGACCACTCCTCGCTCCTGGACGCGCTGGCGACCGGCGCCGGCCGGTACCGGGGCGTGGCTTTGCTCGGCCCGGATACCGCGCCGGAGGAGGTCGCGCGGCTACACGATGCCGGCGTACGGGGCGTGCGCCTGCATTTCATGCCGCACCTCGGCACCAGCCCGACCAGCGACGAGATCGACGCGATCGTACGGCTGGTCCAGCCATACGGCTGGCACGTGGCGATCCACCTGGCCGGCAACGGCGTGGCCGAGCTGTACGACGTGATCGCCGGGATCGAGGCGCCGGTCGTGATCGACCACATGGCCCGGGTGGATCTCCGGCAGGGGCTCGACAGCGAGGCCGCACGGGCCCTGCTGCGCCTGCTCGACACCGGCGGGGTGTGGGTGAAGCTCAGCGGGGCCGACCGGGTCACGCTCACCGGGCCGCCGTACGCGGACGCCGTCGCGCTGGCCCGGAGGCTCGCCGTGCACGCGCCGGAACGGGTGGTGTGGGGCACCGACTTCCCGCACCCCAACATCCACGGACCGATGCCGGACGACGGCGCGCTCGTCGACCTGCTCGCCGAGATCGCGCCGAGCGAGGGGGCACGCCGGAAGATCCTGGTGGACAACCCCGACACGCTCTTCTTCGGCTGACCAGGGACCGGGACCGGCGGTGACGTCCGGCAGGAACAGGTAGACGGACGAGATCAGCGTGACGATCACGCCCTGCACCAGCAGGATGTTGCGCTGCATCCCCCGGCCGTTGGTCCTCTGCAGGAACGGCGGCAGCACCCCGTCATGAGCGGTGGCGAGCAACCCACGGCTCGGCCCGGCGATCCACGCCAGCGCGCCGGCCAGGGCCCCGCAGGAGATCAGGACCGCGAGCACCGGCACCGGCCAGCCGATCCCCAGGAGCGTGGAGAACGAGCTGGTCAGCGTGTCGAACACGCCCGAGCTCAGGTGATCCGGTCGTACGGGACGATCGCCGCGACGGCCAGCGAGCCCACCGTGAAGATCACGAACGAGACCACCACGGCGATGAGGATCGCCGCCGGGAACTGGCGCTTCGGCCGCCGCAGCTCCGTCGTGTGCACGGCCTGCGCCTCCACGCCCGCGAAGTTCATCAGCATCGCGCCGAGGAACGCGAGCGTGCCGAGCCCGGTCAGGTACGGCGTCCAGCGCGGATGCTCGTGCGCATCCGTGGCCGTGGCGCCCGCCGCGGTCTCCCAGCCGATCGGCTGCCCCGCCACCCACCACCACACGACCAGCACGAGCAGCACCGCACCCGGCACCACCGCGCCGAGCAGGAAACCGTACTGCGTGACCTTGGCCGACAGGCGCGTGCCGGTGGGCGCCACGAACGTCACGAGCCAGTACGCGACGATGCAGAACACCCCGACATAGACGTTATGGCCGGCGAGCCGCGGGGTCGCCGATCGCGAACGCGACGGCCGCCGCCGCGAAGCTCAGGCCCAGCGGGAACCAGACGAGGTGCTGGATCCACTGCAGCCAGATCGCGAGGAAGCCGAGCCGCGAGGAGAACGCCTCGCCGACCCAGGTGTAGACGCCGCCGGTACGGTCCGCGAACCTGCTGCCCAGCTCGGCCGTGACGAGACCGGCCGGGATCAGGAACAGCAGCGTGGCGAGGCCGATGGCGACGAGCATGGCCGGCTCTTCCCTGGCCACCGAGGGCAGTCCGCGCAGGCTGGGAACGACGGTGGCGGCGGTCATCATGCCGAGCGCCCAGGCGGTCATGCCACCGCGGCGGCTGCGCCGGTGCGCGGCCGCGGTGGCACGGTCCATCCGGTGCGCACCCATGGCCGGGGACCTTCCCAGGGGCGTCCTTTATGGAATCTTCGGAAACGATCTCCACATGGCAAAGCCGGGCGTGCCGTTGTCGTGCCGCGGCGGCTCACTGGGGAAGGCTTCTCGGAAGGTGTGGCGTTTCGTCGTTTCGCGCGGAGGAGGCCATCGATGATCGAGATTCAGCGGGTGTACGACAAGGAGCCGGCCAAGGGCAGCGTGTTCCTCGTGGATCGGCTGTGGCCGCGCGGTAAGAGCAAGTCGGAGCTGTCCCTGGACGGCTGGGTGCGCGACGCCGCCCCCTCCGACGAACTGCGCATGTGGTTCGGGCACCGCCCCGAGCGCTTCTCCGAGTTCGCCCGCCGCTACCGCCAGGAACTCGACGCCCACCCGGACGCGCTCCAGCCCCTGCTCGAGGCTGCCGCGGACGGCCCGGTCACGCTCCTCTACGCCGCCAAGGACACCCGGCACAACCAGGCCGCCGTGCTCCGCGACTACCTCGAGGAGAAACTCCGCTAGCGCGGCCGCCTCGTCGGCGAACTCTTATGGGTCGCCCCCCGGCCGAACCCGGGCCCCTTCGGTGCCACAAAAGGGAAAGGCAAGGAGGTCGTCACTCCTTGCCACTTTCAATGTATAGCGCACCCAGGGGCTTGCGGCAAGACCCGGGTCGTGCTGCAGAATCTCCGGCCGGAGCCGGATTCCGCGGAAATCAGGTATTCGCGAAGTGCGTGTGCGCTTTTCCAACCATGGGTTTTCGCGGGGAACGGCCGGCCGAAATGCGGCCTTGGTGAGTGGGGGATTCCATGATCGACGTGATCATCGCCGGCGGCGGGCCGACCGGCTTGATGCTGGCGAGTGAGTTGCGGCTGCACGGCGTGCACGTGCTCGTACTGGAGAAGGAGGCGGAGCCCACCAAAATCGTCCGCGCGCTCGGCCTGCACGTACGCAGCATCGAGGTGATCGACCAGCGCGGTCTGCTGGAGCGCTTCCTCGCGCTCGGCGTGCGGTACCCGGTCGGCAGCTCCTTCGCCGGCATCCCCAAGCCGTCGCCGGGCGGGCTGGACACCGCCCATCCGTACACCCTCGGCATCCCGCAGACCACCGTCGAGCGCCTGCTGACCGAGCACGCCATCGAACTCGGCGTCGAGATCCGGCGCAGCTGCGAACTGGTCGGGCTGAGCCAGGACGACGACGGGGTGACGGCCGAGCTGGCCGACGGCACGCGGCTGCGCTCGCACTACCTCGTCGGCTGCGACGGCGGCCGCAGCACGGTGCGCAGGCTGCTCGGCGTCGGCTTCCCCGGTGAGCCCGCCAAGGCCGAGACGCTGCTGGGCGAGATGGAGGTGGCCGAGGACCCGGAGACGATCGCCGCCGTCGTCGCGGAGATCCGCAAGACCCAGCTGCGGTTCGGCGTCGGCCCCGTCCCCGGCGGCGAGGACGGGACGTACCGCGTCGTCGTGCCCGCCGAGGGGATGGCCGAGGACCGGAGGATTCCACCGGCCCTCGAGGAGTTCAAGCGACAGCTGCGGGTGTTCGCGGGCACCGACTTCGGCGTGCACGCGCCGCGCTGGCTGTCCCGCTTCGGTGACGCCACCCGGCAGGCGGAGCGGTACCGGGTCGGCCGGGTGCTGCTGGCCGGTGACTCGGCGCACGTCCACCCGCCGCTGGGTGGGCAGGGGCTCAACCTCGGCGTCCAGGACGCGTTCAACCTCGGCTGGAAACTGGCCGCCGCGGTGGGCGGCTGGGCGCCGGAGGGCCTGCTGGACAGCTACCACACCGAACGGCACCCGGTGGCCGCCGCCGTGCTGGACAACACCCGCGCGCAGGGCGAGCTGATGTCCCTCGAGCCGGGCCCCCAGTCGGTACGCCGGCTGGTGGCGGAACTGATGGACTTCGAGGATGTGAACCGATACCTGACCGAGAAGATCACGGCGATCGGGGTCCGCTACGACTTCGGCGAGGGCCACGAACTGCTCGGCCGGCGGATGCGGGATGTGGAGCTGAAACAGGGGCGCCTGTACGAGCTGACGCACGGCGGCCGCGGGCTGCTGCTCGACCGGACCGGCCGGCTCTCCGTCGCCGGGTGGGCGGACCGGGTCGACCACGTCGTCGACGTCAGCGAGGAACTGGACGTGCCCGCGGCGCTGCTGCGGCCGGACGGGCACGTGACGTGGGTCGGCGACGATCAGACGGATCTGCTCGGCCACATGCCCAGGTGGTTCGGCGCGCCCGTCGGCTGACGGGACGCGCGAGGGCGGGGCGTGGGGAAGGCGCCCGGGAGCCGAGGGCTCCCGGGCCGGCCTTCTCGGTCGGGGTACGGGATCAGCAGTTCTTGTACGAGCCGGTGCTGCCCCAGCTGCAGGAGTCGATGAGCGTGCCGGTGGAGGAGCG
>WHSL01000264.1 GCA_009380095.1 Streptosporangiales bacterium
CGGATCGACGTACGGCTCCCCAGGGGCGCGGAGCCGCGTCCCCCCGTGGTCCATGGCGTCCATGATCAGGTGCTGCGGGGCCGGCCCAGCGGAACGGGCCCGCCGCCAGGTGGCGAGCTGCCCACCCTGCAGGATGTCCCACCACCCACCGATGTGCAGCGCGGGAAGATCACCACGGACCGGCATCCGCGCGGCCTGGTCGAGCGCACCCGCGCCGAGCGCGTCGAGGAACGGCGACCGCCGGCCGCCGTGCGCGGCCGGCACGACCTCCGAGAGCGGCCGAACGGACCAGTCGAGCGGACCCACAGGGTCGTACAGCGCCTCGTCCATCCAGGTCTCGAACGCCCACAGCGCACTCACCTCGAGCGCCAACACACCCTGGGACCAGAGGAGGTCGGCGACGTCGGCGGAGATCACCCGCGGCGCGATCGCCCGCAGCGCCGGGTGCCGGGAGGCCGCGGCGGCCCACTGGGTCCAGCCGAAGTAGGAGTCGCCGAACATGCCGACCGGGCCGCCACACCACTCCTGCGACGTGATCCACTCGATGGTGTCGTATCCGTCCAGCCGCTCGGCGCGGAACGGCGCGGTGACCCCGTCGGAGCGGACCTTGCCGCGCACGTCCTGGACGACGACCGCGTACCCGCGCTCGGTGAACCAGCGCGCGGTGTCCGGCATGAAGCACTCGTCGCCGGCCTTGTCGTACGGGAGCCGGCTGAGCAGCACCGGCCAGCGCCGGCCACGGGACGGCAGATACACGTCGGTGGCGAGCAGGATGCCGTCCCGCATCCGTACGGCGTACGGCCGCGCGTCGTCGGGGACCTGCGCGAACGGCCTCCGTACGGCGCCCGTCGCGGGACGCGCGGTGAGGAGGGCGTCCATCCCCCGGCGGGCGTGTTCCACGCCGGAAGAGTACCAACCCGGCTTTCGTATACATATCCGCATGTGGTGTACTACGAGCCCCGCTGCTAGGAGACCCCCTCTATGGAGATCAAGCTTCCGGCGATGCTGCAGGCGCCGCCGGTCGATCAGCCGAGACCGCTGTGGCTGACGAACGCGCGACTCTTCGACGGCACCTCCGCTCCCGTACGGGACGGCGCCGGCGTGCTGGTCGAGCAGGGGCGCGTCACGCGGGTGGGCGCGGCCGGCGACGGGGCGCCCGAGGGAGCGATCACCGTCGACCTGGGCGGCCGGACGCTGATGCCCGGGATGGTCAACGCGCACCTGCACGCCATCGGGCAGGAGCCGCAGCCGGGGTTCGGCGCGCAGCCGCTGCTGCCGGCGATGGCCACGCACATGCTCGCCGCGCACCTGCGGGAGTTCCTCCGCTACGGCGTGACCACGGTGCGCGACATGGGCACCTACCACGACCAGGTCTTCGAGAACCGCCAGGCGATGCGGTACGGCGCGTACCGCGGCGCGCGCGTCCTCACCTGCGGACTGATCATCTCCAGCACCGCACCCGGCACCGCCATCTTCGACGGCATGTACCGCGAGGCCGACGGCGCGGACGAGGTCCGCAAGGCCGTACGCGAACAGGTCGCCAAGGGCGCGGATCTGATCAAGCTGATGACCACCGGCGCCAGGTCGGTTGAGCTCGAGGCCGGCCTGCACCAGGACACCTGCGGCGCCGCGCACGGCCAGCCCAACCAGCTGACCCCGGAGGAGATGGCGGTCGCGGTGGAGGAGGCCACGCGGCTCGGCTACCGGGTGGCCGCGCACGCGGAGGGCATCCCCGGCTGCGAGACCGCCGTCGAGCTCGGCATGAGCACCGTGGAGCACGGCTTCTACCTGAACCGCCGGCCGGACCTGCTGGAGGCGATGGCGGCCAACGACCTCGCGCTGGTGCCCACGTTCTCCAGCCAGTACGTGTTCGCCGGGCGGGACCTGCAGGTCGGGCTGGACGGGGAGACGGTCCCGTACTGCACGCCCGAGCTGGAGCGCCTCGCCGAGCGGAACATCCAGGAGGCGGAGAAGACGCTCGCGGCCGCCCGTGCGGCGGGGACGCCGATCATCCTCGGCGGCGACGACCTGGAGCTGCGCGGCGGCGGCGCCTGGATCGAGATCCTCCGCATGATCCACCACGGGCTGCCGGCCAAGGACGCGCTCGTCGCGTCCACCTCGGCCGCCGCGCACGCGCTGGGACTGCAGGAGCTGGGTTCGGTCGAGCCCGGCAAACTCGCCGACCTGGCCGTACTGGACGGCGACCCGATCGCGAACCCGGAGGTCCTGGGCGATCCCGCCCGGTTCTGGCTGGTGACGCAGGCCGGCACGCCCGTCGCGGGGTCGGTCCTGGAGGCCGACCTCGCCGACCTGGACGCCGCAGGGTGAGGATACGCAGACGATGACCTTCACCGAGTATCTGGCGCTGCGCTGGCCGGAGATCATGCTGCGGGCGATCCAGCACGCCGAGGTGGTGCTGATCTCGGTCGCGGTCGCGACCCTGATCGCCGTGCTGCTGGCGATCGTGGTGCAGAGCCGCCCGGTGCTCCGTCAGCTGGCGCTCAGCCTGACCGGCACGATGCTGACGATCCCCTCGTTCGCCCTGTTCGGCCTGCTGATCACGTTTCTCGGACTGGGGCCGGCGCCGACCATCGTGGCGCTGGTGCTGTACGCGATCTTCCCGATCCTGCGCAACGCGGTGACCGGCCTGGACTCCGTACCGGCCGAGATCATCGACGCGGCGCGCGGCATGGGGCTGTCCCGGCGGAGCCTGCTGGTCACCGTACGGGTCCCGCTCGCCTGGCCCGTCGTGCTCAACGGCATCCGGGTCGCCACCATCATGAACATCGCGATCGCGGCGATCGCCGCCGCGGTGGCCGGGCCCGGGCTCGGCATCCTGATCTTCGACGGGCTGGCCCGCATCGGCGGGGCCAACGCCCTCAATGACACGCTCGCGGGCGTACTGGGCATCGCGGTCCTCGCGGTGTTCCTCGACGCCGTCTTCCGCCTGGTATCCCGCCTGACGACATCGCGAGGCATCCGTGGCTGAACAACCGATGATCCGGCTGGACCGGGTCAGCAAGTCCTACCCGGGCCAGTCCGCACCGGCGGTCGCGGAACTGTCGCTCGAGGTGCGCAGCGGCGAGATCGTCGTACTGCTCGGCCCGTCGGGCTGCGGCAAGACCACCACGATGCGGATGATCAACCGGCTCATCGAGCCGACCAGCGGCCGCGTCTTCGTGGACGGCGAGGACGTCACGCACGTCGACGCCGACCAGCTGCGGCGGCGTATCGGGTACGTGATCCAGCAGGTCGGCCTGCTGCCGCACATGACCGTCGGTGCCAACATCGCGATGGTGCCGAAGGCCCTGGGCTGGGACAGGAAGCGCATCGAGGCGCGGGTCAACGAGCTGCTCACGCTGCTCGGCCTCGATCCGGACGACTACCGCGACCGCTATCCCAAGCAGCTGTCCGGTGGACAGCAGCAGCGGGTGGGCGTCGCGCGGGCGCTCGCCGCGGACCCGCCGGTGATGCTGATGGACGAGCCGTTCGGCGCGCTCGACCCGATCATCCGGGACCGGCTGCAGGACGAGTTCCTCGCCCTGCAGAAGACGATCAACAAGACCATCGTCTTCGTCACGCACGACATCGAGGAGGCGCTGAAGCTCGGCGACAGGATCGCCATCTTCGGCGAGCACGGCCGGATCGCCCAGTTCGACACTCCGGCCCGGCTGCTCACCCACCCCGCCGACGACTTC
The DNA here is from genome assembly GCA_009380095.1 of Streptosporangiales bacterium. Classification (GTDB taxonomy): domain Bacteria; phylum Actinomycetota; class Actinomycetes; order Streptosporangiales; family Streptosporangiaceae; genus WHSL01. The sequence continues at coordinate 3,699 of WHSL01000264.1, forward strand.
GTCGCCTCGTTCATCGGCACCGGCGGCGCGGTCCGCCTGCTCGCCTTGCAGCGGGTGGCCGACCTGCCCTGCGATCCGGACGCGGACGCGGACGCGGACCCCGGCGACGCCCCCGTGGTCCACGACGGGCAGACCCTGTACGAGGCCGTGGACATCATGCTCGCCGCGCAGCGGGACGACGCCGTCGTCATGGCCGCCGACGGGCGGGTCCGCGGCCGGCTGAGCTTTGACATCGTGCTGCGCCGTGCCGGGGCCGGGGCCGCGTCCGATGCGGAGAGCGCGGGCTGATGGCGGCCACCATACGGGCCAACGGCACCGCCACCGCCCCGGGCGGCCGATTCAGCGGCTGGGCCGGCCTGCTCGGCACGCCGGTGGTGCTGCTCGCCATCCTCGGCGCGCTGTTCCTGTATCTGAGCAGCACGCCCCTGGACACCATCGAGCAGCGGTCCATCAACGCGGCGACCATCGGCCGGTTGCTGCTGGAGCACATCAACCTGGTGATCGTCTCCAGCGTCGCGGTCATCGTGATCGCGGTGCCGCTCGGGGTGCTGCTCACCCGGCCCGCCTTCAAGCGTGTCGCGCCTCCGTTCCTGGCGATCGCCAACCTCGGCCAGGCCGTGCCCTCGGTCGGCATCCTGGTGCTGCTCGCGGTGACCGTGGGAACGGGTTTCCGGATGGCCACGATCGCGCTGGTGCTGGCCGCGCTGCTGTCCGTGCTCGCCAACACGATGGTCGGGCTCAACAGCGTCGACCCCGCACTGATCGACGCCGCCCGGGGCATGGGGCTGACCAGGTCGGCGGTGCTGTTCCGGGTGGAACTGCCGCTGGCGGTGCCGGTCGTGCTGGCCGGCGTGCGGGTGGCGCTGATCCTCAACGTCGGCAACGCGGCGCTCGCCACCTACACCAACGCGGGCGGCCTCGGCACGCTGATCGCCTCCGGCATCGCGCTGAACCGGCTGCCCGTGCTGCTCGCCGGCAGCGTGCTCACCGCCGTCCTCGCCCTCGCCGTCGACTGGCTCGCCGGCATCTTCGAGCGTCTTCTCCGACCCCGCGGTCTCTGACCGCCGGCGCGCGGCGGCTGCCCCGTACGCGCGCGCCACCGCAGAAAGGAACACCATGCGACAGACCGAGACCCCTCGGATCCCCCGAACGCTCTCCCGGGCTCTGCCCAAGGCCGTCGCCGCGACGGTCGCCGCGGGCCTGCTCGCCACCGGCTGCTCGCTCAGCGCCGACCCGGGCAGCGACAAGACGGAGGCCAAGGCGGGCAGCCTGGCCAAGGCGGCGAACCTGAAGGGCGTCAAGGTCACCGTCGGCTCCAAGGAGTTCACCGAGCAGCTGATCCTCTGTGAGATCACCGCGCAGGCCCTCCAGTCGGCCGGCGCGCAGGTGACCCGCAAGTGCGGACTGCAGGGCAGCGACACCACGCGCAAGGCGCTGACCTCGGCCAACATCGACATGTACTGGGAGTACACCGGTACCGCCTGGATCAGCTACATGCAGCACACCAAGCCCGTCCCGGGCTCCCAGGGCCAGTACGAGGCGGTGAAGAAGGAGGACGAGAAGGAGAACGGCATCGTCTGGCTGGACTACGCCTCGTTCAACAACTCCTACGCGATCGGTGCGAAGGCCGGCAAGGCGAAGGAGCTCGGCGTGGCGACGCTGTCCGACCTCGCGAAGCTGGCCAAGGACAAGCCGGCGCAGGCGAGCCTCTGCACCAACAGTGAGTTCGCCGCCCGCGACGACGGCCTGCCCGGCGTGGAGAAGACGTACGACTTCAAGCTTCCGTCCGACTCCGTCGCCACGCTCCAGGAAGGCGCGATCTACAACGCCGTCGACAAGGGCGACCCGTGCAACTTCGGCATGATGACCAACACCGACGGCCGAGTGAAGGCGCTCGGGCTGACCATCCTCAAGGATGACAAGGCGTTCTTCCCCCTCTACAACCCGGCGGTGAGCATCCGCAAGCAGGTGCTGGACGCCAACCCGAACATCGCGAAGGTGCTCAACCCGGTCGCCAAGGCGCTCGACACCAAGGGAATTCGGTCGCTGAACTCCCAGGTGGACATCGACGGCCTGCGGCCTCCGGAGACCGCCACCAAGTGGCTGCAGAACAAGGGCTTCATCGGCTGACGCCCTGAGGCCCAACCTGCAAATTGGGGGAAGGATTTTCTGGGCTGACCTGCAGGTCGGCCAACAAAATCCTTCCCCCGGTTTGTGGTTGGGGGTCCGATCGGCCGGTCGCGCAGGCCCAGGCGGATCTGGCCCAGCTTCATCGCGGCGCTGGCGTACTGCGATGCGCCGTGGCCGCGGTACATCGCGACGTCACGGTAGTAGCGCTCCATCGAGTGGCCCCGGGTGGCGGCGGCCGACCCGGCCGACCGGAACAGCAGGTCCACCGCCTCGCTCGCCATCTCTCCGGCCCGTGCCGCCATCCCGTACAGCCGCCCGTCCATCTCCATCGTGAACGGGACGCCGCGCTCGACCGCGTCCGTGGCGAACTCCATGAACCTCTCGCCCACCCGGACGATGATCGCCTCCGCGGCCTCGGCCATGGACAGGGCCCTGCCGAAGTCCGCCTGATGCATCGGGTCGTCCCTGCGCAGCTGCGTGGGGTCGAACGGCAGGCTCCGGGTGCTGATGATGTGCTCGTACTCGTCCACCGCCGCGTACGCGGCGCCCACCGCGATCGCGCCGAGCCCCAGGTGGAAGTAGCCGGCGACCGGGCCGAGGTAGAGCGGGTTGCCGTGCAGCTCGACGCCCGGTGACGTTCCGTCGTACGGGTGGTCCATCCAGTCGAAGAGGCAGGTGCGGTGCTCGGGCACGAAGACGTCCCGGACGACCACGGAGTTGGAGCCGCTGCCGCGCATGCCGATGGTCCGGTCACCACCCCAGTCGTCGAGCACCTCGACCTCGTCGATGGGGATGATGGCGCAGATCATCACGGGCGTGCCGTCCGGCTTGAACCGCCCCTCGAGCACGGCGTTCACCGTGACGTGCGTGGAGTACGGCACTCCTGACTGGTACGGCGACCTGCCGTCCACCCGGAAGCCACCGTCCACGGGGACGGCGACGACGTTCCCCGCGACGCTGTGCGAGGAGCGGAAATAGCCGCCCGGCTGCTGGAACACCTCGTCCTGCGCCGCGGCCGGCCAGTGCGCCGCCGTCGTCAGGTTGTGGTTGTGGCCGAGGCACCAGCACCAGCCGGTGGAGGGGTCGCCTCGGGAGATCTCAATGATCAGGCGGGCGTACGTGGCCATGTCGGCCTCCAGCCCTCCGTATTTCTTCGGGGTGCCCATCCGATACAGACCCGCGCCGACGAGAGCCTCGTGTATCTCCTGGCCGTAGTGCCCCCGCTTCTC
>WHSL01000298.1 GCA_009380095.1 Streptosporangiales bacterium
CTAAGGCCGGCGAGTTCTTCCAGCGGGTACGGCGTCCGCCGGCTCTCGTGCTGGAAGCCGCGCTGGAAGTCGTTCATCACCGCGGCGACGGGCGCGTGCCGGGTGAGGATGGCCGCGGCGGCGTCCGGGATGCCGGTGGGGCGCTCGCCCGCCGCGATGGCGCTGGCGGTCCGCGCCCCGGATGCCGTACAGGTCGGTGACCAGCCAGTTCACCAGGTACGAAGCCGTGTAGCAGCGGTCGTAGCTCCGGTGCCGGTCGTAGAACGCGGCCTCGTCGGCTGACAGCCGGAACCGGGAGGACAGGGCGAGGCCGTAGTCCGTGAAGTAGAGGCGCCTGCCGTCGGTCAGGATGTTCTGGAAGTGGGCGTCGAAGTGCAGCAGGCCGCGGCCGTTCATGAACGCGACGCCTGCGCGCAGCCACTCCTCCACGATGACGGCCGCGGCCTCGTCGCCGGCGGACAGCCGCTCGCCGAGCCACTGGTGCACATTCCGCGGGATGTACTCGAGGAACAGCGCGACGCTCGCCGTAGTCTCCGCCAGGGCCTCGATCCGGCGCCGGATCTGCGGTCCGCCGCCCCAGTTCGCGACCGCACGGTCGACGTCGGCCAGTTCCTCGGGCAGCGGCGTCCTGTCCGGCAGCTCCCGCCAGTGATACATCAGTGGGAAGCCGTCGTACGCCCCGCTGAGCACCCACTTCGTCGTCTCGACGTGCGCCGCGAGCTCCCTCCAGGCCCCGAACCCCGGCGACCCGACGACCCCGACGCCGTACTGGCAGTAGAGCGGCAGCTCGAACAGGTTGGCCGTGGACCGGACATGCTCCGGCCGCCGCTCCGGCTCGGTGAGCGGCACCCGCTTCACGAAGACCGGCACCCCCCCGACCTCCACCAGCACCGACCGCCCGCCGATACCGGAACCCAGCGGCACGCCCGCGTCCAGCAAACCCCGCAGCTCTCGGTCGGCACAGGAGGCCAGCACCGACGAGACGGCCCCGTAAGCCCCGCTCCGCGACACGTCAGTCGTCCACCCGGGCGGCGGGCAGACCGGTGAGGATCGCGGCGACCGTCTCGGCCGGGCTCTGTGCCGAGGTGTCCAGCCAGAGACCGATTCGCGGGGTCTCCTCGCGCAGGGCGCGGTCGAGGGCCTCGATCGACCACGCGCCGTACCCGGTCTTCCGGCGCTCCGCCTCCCGGATGCCTACCGCGGCGGGGGAGGGGGCCAGCGCGACGACGTAGAGCGGGCGGGTCCGTACCCGGCGGGCGTACCGGCGCAGGTCCTCACCGAGGACGATGTCCTGGACGACCGCCGTCCAGCCGTCCCCCGCGTACTCGTCCGCCACCAGGGCCGACAGTCGATGCCGCAGCTCCAGCTGAGCCCGAGCCCCGGCGGAGGCATCGGGCAGCATCTCCTCCCGGCCGGAGACGAGCATCCGCCGGAAGACGTCCCCGGGCACGTACGCGGCCCGGGGCAGACCTCCGGCCAGCAGCCGGGCGACGGTCGACTTGCCCGCCGCCATCACCCCCGTGACCAGCACGACCGACGGACCGAGCGGAGCCCACTCCCCAATTTGGGGGAAGGAATTTGCGGGCGCGACCTGCGGGTTTCCCAACAAAATCCTTCCCCCAAATTGTTGATCTTTAGTGGATGGCGGGTTCCGGGACCTCGCCTTCGGCGGCGAGGTAGTCGAAGTCGCAGCCTTCGTGGGCCTGGGTGACGTGACGCGCGTACATGCGGCCGTAGCCGCGCACGTACGGGTCGGGACGCGGGGTCCAGGCCGCGCGGGCCGCGAGCTCCTCCTCGGAGACCAGCAGGTCGAGGCGGCGTGCCGGCACGTCCAAGGCGATCAGGTCGCCGTCCTGGACGAGCGCCAAAGGGCCGCCGACGTGGGCCTCGGGGTCGACGTGCAGCACGCAGGTGCCGTACGAGGTCCCGCTCATCCGGCAGTCGGAGATCCGGACCATATCCTTCACCCCGGCCTCGAGCAGCTTCTGCGGGATCGGCAGCATGCCCCACTCGGGCATCCCAGGCCCGCCAAGCGGTCCGGTGTTGCGCAGCACGAGCACCGAGTCGGCCGTCACGGGCAGGTCGGGGTCGTCGATCCGGGCGTGCAGGTCCTCGTAGTCGTCGAACACCACGGCCGGCCCGGTGTGCGTGAGCAGCGCGGGGTCGGCGGCGGTGTGCTTGACCACCGCGCCGTCGGGGGCCAGCGACCCTTGTAGAACGGCGAGCCCGCCCTCGGCTGACAGGGCCGTGTCCACCGTACGGATCACGTCCGGGGTCGTGGGTGACCGCGCCGGCCACGTTCTCCCCGATCGTGCGCCCGTTGACGGTCGGGCACGACCCGTCGATCAGGTCGCCGAGGTTCCGCAGCATGGCGAGCAGGCCACCGGCGTCGAAGAAGTCCTCCATCAGGTACGCGCCCGACGGCCGGATGTTCGCCAGCACCGGCACCCGCCGGGAGATCTCGTCGAACCGCGACTGCGGCAGGTCCACGCCGGCCCGCTTGGCCATCGCCACCAGGTGGATCACCGAGTTCGTGGACCCGCCAAGAGCCATGACGGTGGCGATCGCGTTGTCGAAGGCAGCGGGAGTGAGGATCGCGGAGGGCCGCAGGTCCTCCCAGACCATCTCCACGATCCGCCGCCCGGTCGCCGACGCCAGCCGGGAGTGCCCGGAGAACGCCGCCGGCACGGACGCGCCGCCCGGCAGTACGAGCCCGAGCGCCTCCGCGGCCGAGGTCATCGTGGACGCCGTACCCATGGTCATGCAGTGGCCGGGGGAGCGGGCGATGCCGTCCTCGATGGCCGACCACTCACTCTCGCCGATCTCGCCGCGCCGCTTGGCGTCCCAGAACTTCCACGTGTCGGAACCGCTCCCGAGGGTTTCGCGGCCCCACTTGCCCTTGAGCATCGGCCCCGCCGGCATGAAGATCATCGGCAGGCCCATGCTGGCCGCGCCCATGATCAGCCCCGGCGTGGTCTTGTCGCAGCCGCCCATCAGCACGACCCCGTCCACCGGGTACGAGCGGATCAGCTCCTCGGCCTCCATCGCAAGCAGGTTGCGATAGAGCATGGTCGAGGGCTTCTGGAACGGCTCGGACAACGAGATCGCCGGCATCTCCACCGGGAACCCGCCCGCCTGCAGCACCCCGCGCTTGACCTCCTCGGCCCGCTCGCGGAAGTGCGTGTGACAGGGGTTGATGTCCGACCAGGTGTTGAGGATGCCGATCACCGGGCGGCCCGCGTAGTCGTCCGGGCCGTACCCCATCTGCTTGGCCCGGGAACGATGCCCGAAGGAGCGGATGTCGGACACCCCGAACCAGCGGTGGCTGCGCAGCTCCTCGGGGGCGAGACGGGTCATCGAGAACCTCCCGCCGTCTGGGCGGCGAGGTCGGACAGCCGGGCCACCGGGGAGATGATGTCGGGGTCGGTCCGTACGGCGATCACCGCCGGCCCGGGGGCCGCCAGAGCCCGCTGGATCGCCTCGTCGAGCTGCTCGGGCCGCTCCACCGCGATGCCCGTGGCGCCGAGCCCGGTGGCCCAGGTCGCGATGTCCACCAGGCCGATGTCGGTGCCGGCCATCCGGCCGAACGTCTTGGCCTGGTGCATGGCGATGGTGCCGTACAGGGTGTTCTGCAGGACCAGCACGATGACCTTGGCGCCGTACCGGGCCGCGGTCTCCAGCTCGGTGCCGGTCATCATCACGCCGCCGTCGCCGACGATGGCGAGCGCCGTACGGTCCGGGGCCGCGAGCGCCGCCCCCACCGCCGCCGGCACCGCGTAGCCCATTGCCCCGTTGGCCGGGCCCAGCTGGGTGACGCCGCCGGTGAACCGCCAGTAGCGGTGGTAGAAGCCGGCGAAGTTGCCGGCGTCGTTGGAGACCACGGCGTCGTCCGGGAGCGCCCGCTGCACGGCGGCGATCACGTGCGCCGGGTGCGTGCCGACGGTGCCGTCCGGCACCTCGGGCAGCTCGGCGAGGGCCACCGCCGCCGCGTGCGGCCCGGACAGGTCCCGGGCGGTGCCCGGGGCCCGCTCGATCAGCCCGCGCAGCGCCGCCGCGACGGCGTTGCCGGTGGCGCTGCCCGCCCGGGAGGCGTCGCCGCCGACGCGCAGCACGGTCTGCCCGTCGCGGGGGAGCTCGAAGGTCTGGCTGGTCACCTCGTCGAACCGGGCGCCGAGCACCAGCAGCACGTCGGCGCCGCGTACCGCCTCCAGGGTCGCGGGCGGCGAGCCGAGGCCGAGGTGGCCGAGGTAGTTGGGGTGGTCGAAGGGGAACGCGTCCTGCCGCCGGAACGCGGTGTAGACGCCGATCCCGAGGTGGTCGGCGAGGGCCACGACCTCGTCGCGGGCCCGTACGGCTCCGCCACCCACGATCGCCACCGGGGACGAGGCCGCCGCCAGCGTGGCCGCGATCACGTCCAGCTCCGCCGGGCCGGGGACCTCGGGCTCGGCGGTGGGGACGGCGGGGGGCGCGGCGGGCGCCGGGGCCTCCCAGAAGTCGGCCGGCACGGAGATCGCGACAGGCCCGGGCCGGCCGGTGGTGGCGATCTCCAGTCCCTGCGCGACCAGGCCGGCCACCTCCTCCACCGTGGAGGCGGTCGCGGACCACTTGGTGATCGGCGCGAAGAAGGCGGTGAGATCCACCTCCTGGAAGGCGCCGCGCCCGATGTTCTCGGACTCGACCTGGCCGAGCAGCACGATCATGGGCGTGCCGTCGTAGTGCGCGGTGTGCACACCGATGGAGAGGTTGGCCGCCCCCGGGCCGCGGCTGCCCATGGCCACCGCGGGAACGCCGGTCATCCGCGCGTCCGCCTCGGCCATGAAGGAGGCGCCGGACTCGTGGCGGGTGGAGATCAGCCGGAGCCGTTCGTCCTGCTCGACCGCGTCGAGCAGGCCGAGGAACGACTCGCCGGGCACGGTGTAGTACCGGCGTACCCCCGCCTCCGCGAGGAGGGCGACGACGGCCTCGGCGACGGTGGGGGCCACAGGGGCGGCCTCTGTGGGCATGCGGTGGTGCTCCTTGCGCTCGGTTCCGGGGTGTCTGTCCCAAGGACAGTTAACCGGTGACGTCCGTGAAGGCCTGACTCAGCCCCTGGATGAGGCCTCCTCCACGCCGCCGGCGCCATGCAGCACCTCCGCGCCGATCGCCCAGATGGAGACGCCGAGGAACAGCACAGGCCTTGCGTTAGGCGGAGCAGGGATGGGGCTGCCGTGGGTTCGGGCGGGCCGAGGGAGCGGGGCGGCCGCGCCCGATGACTCTGGCGCCGACCTCGTCCAGCACCCGTACCTGCAGCGATCCGCAGCCGCAGCGGGTCCACACGGTCTGCCCCTCGGGTGTGTTGTGCCGGGACAGTACCCGGAACGGCTGGGCGTCGGGCCACCCGCAGCGGAGGCCGCGACCATCCCGCCACCAAGGCCGCCCTCGACGAACTCGTACGCACCGCCCCGCTCGCCGTCGCCTGACGGCCTAG
>WHSL01000153.1 GCA_009380095.1 Streptosporangiales bacterium
AAGGAGCGCCGCGGACGGGAGCAGCTGGTGCGTACCGACCCGGAGGCGATACAGCGGGCCCACCAGGCCCTCGACGAGCTCGAAGCGACCTGGCGTGGCCGGGTGGACCGGATGTCCCACCTGCTCGCCGAGGTCCCCACCGCAGAGGAAGAACCGAGGAAAGGACTGGACCGATGAGCGTCACCAGCGCCGACCCAGGTGCTGTCGGAGACCGACGTCCGCACGCCGAACCGGCCGCCCGACACCGCCACCTTCCGGCGCTGGGAGGTCGCGGGCTCCGCCCACTCGGGCTGGCACGGCCAGCAGTACCGGGCACCCATCGCGGAACGGGACCTCGGCGCGGCCCCGGTCTACCGGTGCGACAACCCGCCGTTCAGCCGGGTGCCGCTGCATCACGTCGTCGCAGCGGCCGTCGAGCACCTGACCCATTGGGCCCGGCACGACGTGCCGCCACCGTCCGCCCCGCCGCTGGAGTTCAACGCGGACGGCACCAAGGCGCGCGACGCCAACGGCCTGGCCCGGGGCGGTGTCCGGCTCTCCCAGGTGGACGTGCCCGTGCACGCGCTACGGGCCGGCCACCTCCTCCCCGCCGACGCCCGCCAGAACCTGCACGACGCGATCAACTCCGACATCGGCCGCTGAGCAGGGAGGCGATCGGTCAGCGGGGGTGAGGAGGATGCGCTGATCGGTGTGCCGCTCGATCGCGGCGCGGCCGTAGAGCAGCGGGAAGTAGTCGAACGTCCGCCACCGCTCGATCAGGTCGGAGTAGTGGCGGGCTGCCCGGCACACCCGACTGGCCGGGCACGTTCAGCGCCACCGAGGAGTCCCACGCGCCGACGTCCAGCACCATCTTGAACGAGGCATTCGCGCTGGCCAGCGGGTTCCCCGACGAGCCGGGCACGGCCACGGGCCCCAGGTTCCAGGACGGCTCCAGGTGCCCGAGCCGGTGGTCCCAGCGCCTTTCGACGCCCGCGTACTTCCACTGGGAGGAGTCCTGCCCCATCTCCTCCTGCGCCTTCGCGTACGCGGCGCGCAGCGAGCCGAGCAGCACCGCGTCGCGGGTGCGCGCCCCGTCCGCGAACCAGCGGTCCGGGTCGCGTGGCGCGTCCTCGACGACGAGCCAGTCGAGCGCGCCGAACGCGTCCATGTCCTCCGGCGCGACGAGCTCCCGCTTCACCGCCGCGTTGATGCCGGACTCCCAGTAGCCGCGGTACAGCGCGGCCCCGGGGGACCCGAGGTTCTCCTCGGCGTCGTACCCGCGGACGAACTCCAGCGCCTCGTGCCGTTGTGCCCGATGGACACGCCCGGCAGGGCGGGCTCGCCGGCGCCGATGACGTCGAGCTCGGGCGAGCTGAGGTGGGTGATGTAGCGCAACGAGGGATTCTCGTGCACCCGGTGCGGGTCGTTGGCGAGGATCGGCCGGCCCGTCGACGTACGCTCCGGTGAGACCGCCCAGTTGTTGCTGCCCACGTCGGTGGCGGGGATCCCGAAGTCCAGCGGCGCGGCCGCGTTTCCGGTGAGGCTGACCGGGGCGACGGCCCGCTCGTACTCCTGCAGCGCGTTCGCCGGGATGCTGCAGGGGTCCAGCCCCTCGGGGAGCCGTGTGGCGTGTTCGGGCTGGTTGCGGTGGCGGAGCGGGTTCAGGTCGAGCCGGCCCTTGCAGGCGAGCCCGCGGGCCAGCGCCAGTTCGGAGGTGACGTTGCGGGTCAGGCCGTGCGTACGGTTGCGTACCACGTCTTCGGGTGCCCATTTGGCCGGCCGGTAGTCGAGGCGGGCGAACTCCGGGGGCAGGGCGCTGGGGTTCTTCTTCAGCCAGTCGATGTAGGCGTTGATCCCCGAGGTGAAGCGGGTCGCCATCTCCTTGGCGCCCGGCGCGTACGCCGCCCACTCCTTCTCCATGTCCCCCTGGTAGAGGAACTGCCGCGCGGCGCGGTCCTGCGCGACGTACTGCTTGCCGAAGACCTCCGACAGCTCACCGAGCCCGCGGCGGCGCCACAAATCGATCTGGAACAGGCGGTCCCGCGCCACGCTCCAGCCTTGGGCGAAGAACATGTCGGCGCTGTTCTGGGCGAAGATGTGCGGTACGCCCCACTCGTCCACGTCGATGGTGACGGGGGAGGTGAGGCCGGGGGTGGGGAAGCGCGTCGCGTCCGCATCCCGTACGTCACCGAGGCGACCTGCTGCGGGACGAGAAGCGCGACGATCAGGAGGCCCGCGCACCCGGCGCGGCCCAGACGACGTACGGCCATGGAGCCTTCCCTCCGAACACGATGCGGAGCCGGGCCTATGACCGCGTCTCCCCTGGGGCGCATGGGAACGAAAGGCTGCCTTCGCATACTGAACGCGCCCGTGCACGCGTCAACAGCCGCTTATGCCCACGATCCGTCGACCGGCCGGCGGTCTCGCTCCGCTGTCGTACCTCGGTTCTACACTCACACGACATGACCGATGTGGATGAGTACGGCCGCCCGGAGCCTCCGCAGGCGGGGGATGAGATCGCCACGCTGCTGGGGTTTCTCGACTTCCAGCGCGCCACTCTGGCGTGGAAGTGCCGGGGGCTGGACGCGGCGGGCCTTGCCGTCATGGTCGGGGTCTCGGAGGTGACCCTGGGCGGGCTGCTCATGCATCTGGCCCGCGTCGAGGAGATCTGGTTCTCGGTCCGGTTGCACGGGCGGGATCACACGCCGCCGTGGGACAAGGCGGAGTGGGCCTGGGAGTGGGGTGCGGCCGCGGCTGAACCGCCGGAGCGGCTGTGGGCGATCTGGGAGGAGGCGGTGGACCGGTCCCGCGCCTGCGTGGCGGAGGCCCTGGGCGAGGGCGGCGGCATGGACCGGCTCGCCGCGCGACCCTGGCCGAACGGCGTCGCGCCGAGCCTGCGCTGGATCGTCACCCACATGATCGAGGAGTACGCCCGGCACAACGGCCACGCCGACCTCATCCGCGAGGCCGTGGACGGCAGCACCGGGGAGTAGCCCGCCTCGCCGCCTCGCCGCCCGGACGACCTGCCGTCCCGCCGTCCCGCCGTCCCGTCGGCCCGCCCGCCGACCGGACGACCCGACGACCCGACGATCGGTCCCGGGGCCGCGATGCGACCCGTGGTCCTTCCGCCGTGGCCACGCGGTCCGTCTGCGACCGCGGTGGGATCTCACGGTCCCGCCGATGGTCCCGTTGGAGTGCACGGCATCATCCCGTGCGACGATGCCGCCGCGACCCGGCGGCCGCACCATGAAGCCGTGATTCCGGCGTACGGGAGGCGGTGGGTGACGTGCTGATAGGTGCGATGCGGGGGGCGGCGACATGAGGGCCTGGGAGATCGTGCTCGTGACGGCCGACCTGCTGGCGTTCTGCGTGGTGGTCGCGGCGCGGTTGCGGGTCCGGGCCGGGTATCTCGCGGCGACGGCGCCGGTGGCGGCCGTGGTGCAAGCCCTCGTCGAAGGGCCGCGCTGGCAGCTGATCCCGGCCTACCTGGCCGCCGCACTGTTCGCCGCGATCTGCGCCGTCGCCGCCCGACGTGCGAGGCGTACCGGCGCCGCGCCCGGCGGCACCGGAATCACCGCGCGCCGGTGGGGTTGGCGCGTCGGGCGAGGGCTGGGCGGGGTGGCGGGCGCGGTGTTGCTGGTCGTCTCGGTGGCCGTGCCGGTGGCGCTGCCGGTGTTCCGGTTCCCGGCGCCGAGCGGGCCGTACGGGATCGGCACCGCCACCTATCACTGGGTGGACGAGACCCGCCCGGAGCTGTTCACCGCCGACCCCGGCGACCGCCGCGAGCTGAAGGCGCAGGTCTGGTATCCGGCGGCCAAGGGGATCGAGGGCCGCCCCGCCCCCTACATCCGCGACGCCGATGCGGTGACCCCGGTGATGGCGCGGCTGTTCGGCTTCCCCGAGGCGTCATTCGCGCACTTCAAGCACGTGACCACGAACGCCGTGGAAGGAGCCCCGGCCGCCCCCGGCCGCCACCCCGTGCTGATCTTCCTGTCCGGCCTCAACGGGTTCCGCTCGATCAACACGTTCCAGATCGAGGAGCTCGTCTCGCACGGCTACGTCGTCGTCGGCCTGGACCAGCCGGGCGCCGTGGCCGCGGTAGAGCTGCCCGGCGGCCGTACGATCCCGGGCCTCCCCCGCGAGCGGATCCAGCCGCTGATCACGCAGAGCACCCGCCCGCGCGACACCCCGCCCGAGCTGAACGGCACGCCATTGCCGGCGGGGATCGTCCCGTACTTCGCGAAGGACGCCGGCTTCGCACTGGACCGGCTCGCGGCGCTGAACGCGTCGGATCCGCAGCGGCGGCTCACCGGGCGGCTGGACCTCGCGCGGGCCGGCGTGTTCGGGATCTCGCTCGGCGGCATGACCGCCGCGCAGGCCTGCAAGGACGAACCCGGCCTGCGGGCCTGCCTGATCATGGACGTGGAGATCCCGGCGGACGTCGTCGGTGCGGGCCTGCGCCGGCCGGTCCTCCTGATCACCCGGGACGCGGCGACCATGCGACTGGAGCGGGCGCGGTTCGGCGGCTGGTCCGAGGAGGAGATCGCGAACACCCTCGGGACGATGCGGCGGACGTACGAGGACGTGTCCGATACCGGCTACCTCCTGAGCATCCCTGGCATGTTCCACCTCAACTTCACCGACTTTCCGTACTGGTCGCCCGCCGCGGCGCGGCTGGGCCTGACCGGGCCGATCGCCGGAGATCGCGGATTCACGCTCCTCAACGCGTACTCGCTGGCCTTCTTCGACCGGCATCTGCGCGGCCGCCACGACTCGCTGCTCGAGGGCCCCTCCCCGCGCTTCCCCGAGGCCCGGTTCCGCGTGAACCCGGCGGATGGGTGATACGTGACGGGCGTGGGGTATCGACGTCGCCGAGCGGTGCGAGCAACATAAGGACTTTGGACCGCGTCACCCCCAACGAGGGAGGGTGCCCCCATGACCACGTCACGCCGCGAGGTGCTGGCCCGTACGGCCGCCGCGGGTGCGGCCATCGCCTTCACCGGCAGCATCTCGGAGCTGTTCGCCGGGACGGCCCAGGCCGTCACCAAGGACGGCTACGGCCCGCTCGTACCGGACCCGGACGGGCTGCTCGACCTGCCCAAGGGCTTCTCGTACCGGGTCCTGTCCCGCGAGGGGGACGAGCTGCGCTCGGGCGAGGGCACGGTCCCCGGGAACCACGACGGGATGGCCGCCTTCCCCGGGCGGCGTGGTCGCGTGCATCTGGTACGGAACCACGAGAACCGGATGGACGACCCGACGACCGTCCCCACGGTCGAGGGGCTCACGTACGACCCCGAGGCGCGCGGCGGCTGCACCGCGCTGGAGCTCGGCCCGGACGGCCGCGTGTCCGGCGAGCGCGTCGCCATCGCCGGCACGTCCACGAACTGCGCCGGCGGGCCGACGCCCTGGCGGACCTGGCTGACCTGCGAAGAGATCGAGGTCAAGGCGGGCGAGGAGGGCCACGCCAAGGACCACGGCTTCATCTTCGAGGTGGACCCGTACGATCCGGGCCGCACCGGCGCGGTCCCGCTGAAGGCGATGGGCCGGTTCCAGCACGAGGCGATCGCGGTCGACCCGCGGGACGGCACCGTGTACGAGACCGAGGACGCCTTCGCCCACCCGTTCGGCCTGTTCTACCGGTTCCACCCGAACCGCCCCCTGGGTGGCCGCGGCTCGCTGCGGGCCGGCGGCGTGCTGGAGGCCATGCGGGTGCCCGGGGTGCCGGACCTGTCCACGGTGGACGAGGCCGGCACCAGCTTCGACCGCGTCGAGTGGGTCAAGGTGCCGGACCCGCTGGCCGCCGAGACCCCGATCCGGAACCAGGACTTCGGCCGCAAGGGCATCACGCACGGGCAGAAGATCGAGGGCTGCTACTGGGGCGGGCGCAGCGTCTACTTCGTTTGCAGCTTCGCGAAGGTCGACGATGGGTCCGGTGCCGACCACTTCGGCCAGGTCTGGCGGTACGACCCGGACCGCCGCCTGCTCACCCTCGTCGTCGTCTTCGGCCCGGACACCGACGTGCAACTGCCCGGTGAGGAGCCGGACAACATCGCGCTCGCGCCGTCCGGGGGCCTGATGGTGTGCGAGGACGGCGAGGGCGCCCAGCACGTGTTCGGCGTGAGCCGGCACGGCGACGTGTACCCGATGGCCCGGAACCGGCAGAACATCGGCACCCCCACGGAACCGGCCTGGGGCGAGCTCGCCGGCGTCTCGTTCTCCCCCGACGAGGACACCATGTACGTCAACGTCTACGAGCCCGGCACCACCTTCGCCGTGACCGGCCCGTTCCGCGGCTAGCGGAACCTGTCACGCCCGCCGGGGCGGCGGCCCGGCCGCCCCGGCGCGGGCGTTCACCCCGGCCAGGCCGTTGAGCGCGTCCCGCTTGCCGAGGATGCCGATCGGGAAGACCATGACGCCGTCGTCGAGCATGATCTCGCCGTAGAACACGGCCTCTTGGCCCCTGCTCAGCGCGTCCCAGCCGGCGTGCTCCAGCTCGACGAGCGCGTGGTCCACCATGGTCGGCCCCCTCCGGTCGCGATATCCGGTCGTCCCCCCAGGTTCATCGTCGGGACGCCATCTCCTCCGACACCCCTTTCCGGACCCGTCCCGGCGTACGCGTACCGAGCGTCAGGCCGTGGGGACGACGATGTCGGCCCGTCCGCGGCTGACGCCTCGCGTCTAGGCGGCGGCCGCCGCGGTCCGCCGCCAGACGCGGGTGCGCAGGTTCCCAACCACGAAGGACAGCCCGAAGAGGACCGCGACGTAGAGCAGGCCCTGGCCGAACTGCGCGGCCAGGGCCGTGGTGTCGGTGAACGCGGCCGACTTCAGCGCCTCGGTCGCGGGCGAGTACGGCATGTACTTCTCCGCGTCGACGCCGCTGCGGCCGAGCGACATCCGTACCCCGGCGGCCGCGACGACCAGCATGAACGCCTCGAACTCGCGCGGCACGAGGAGCCCGACGAGGGTCCCGATGGCCACCCCCGATGAGCCCGACGAGCAGCATCGCCGCCGTGACCAGCGGCACCGAGCGCAGATCCACCATCGGGGCGAAGATCGCCATGAACACGGCCGTGGCCAGCACGGTGATGAGCAGCAGCACGATCAGCCGGGCGCCGAGCAGCTGCCCGGACCGGTAGCCGGCAAGGCGGAGCCTGCGCATCACGGGAATGCTGGACCGTACGGTGGTCAGCGCGGCGAACGAGCTGGTGATGCTGGTCCCGAGCACCGCCAGGTAGACGGCGCGCAGGTCGCGGTCGAGCACGGTCACGGGCTGCTGTGCGTCCCCCGTCCATATCGCGTCTGTGACCTTGGCGTCGCCGGCCGTCGTCAGGTAGCTGACCAGGAAGTACGACGCGGGCATGAAGATCATGAAGAGGACCGAGGGCCACTTCCGCGCGAGCTCGACGATGAACGTGCGGGTCGCGGTCATCGTGGGGGCGTTCATCGGAGCACTCCCTCGGCCAGGTCGAGCATGACGTCGAAGCGGTGCTTCTCGGTGTGCATGTGGCTGACCACGACGACCGAGCCGCCGTCGCGGCAGAAGCCCTGGGTGAAGTCCCAGAAGATCTGGTACGTCTCGTAGTCGAAGCCCTGATAGGGCTCGTCGAGCACGAGCAGATCCGGCCGGTGGAGCAGCGCGATGATCAGGTTGATCTTCTGCCGGCTGCCGCCGGACATCCGGTCCACCCGGGTGTTCGCGTACTTGGTGCACCGGAAGGTCTCCATGAGGCGGCTGGAGCGCTCGGTGATCGCGGCGGCGTCCATACCGTACCCGTGCCGAACAGCCGGAAGTGCTCATCGGCGGTGAGGCTGCCGGTGAGCAGCGGCTCTTGCGGGCAGTAGCCCATCCGGCCGTTCAGCCGGATCTCTCCGGAGTCCGGTTCGAGGAGGCCGACGAGGCATTTCAGCAGCGTGGACTTGCCCGCACCGTTCTCGCCCTCGATCCCGACCAGGGACCCCTTGGGCACGGTCATGCTGACGTCGTGAAAGACCTGATGCCGTCCGTATCGCTTGGCGATCCCCCGTACGTCGATCGTCGCAGGGGCGGTGACGGCTCGCTGTGGCTGAAGCGTCATGTCACGTCCTTCGCAGGTGTGTGCCCTCAGACGCGGGAGACCCCGCCCAGGATCCCGGTGAACCCGGTGTGGCGGCGGGCCGTGTTGCGGTCGGAACCTAGCAACCGGGGGCGTACCGCGGAGGCCCACCACATGAACCGAAACGTCCTCGTCGCAACGGCTGTTCTCGGGCTGGGTGTGCTCGTCCCCGCGACCGCGACGGCGTCCTCACCGTCCCGGGAGACCGTCACGGACTTCCGGGTGATGGCGCCGGTGACGGAGCCGTTCACCGGCGCGGCCAACCCGATCAACGAGGTCCCCGGCGGCGGGCTGCCGTGGCAGATCGAGGATGCCAACGGCGAGCTGGACGGCGCCGGCCGGATCGAGGTCAAGGTCGAAGGGCTCGTCTTGGCCCGCCACGCTCCGGTGCCGCCGGACCGTCAGGGCGTCAACCCGATCCCCGCGTTCAAGGCCATCGTCAGCTGCCGTACGGTCACCGACGGCGCCGCCGCGACCGCCAACGTCTCGACCGCGACCGCACCGGCCACCCCCACAGGCAACGCCCGCATCGAGGACCGGATCGCCCTCCCCACCCCCTGCTTCGCCCCGGTCATCTTCGTCACCTCCCCCGAAGGCAGCTGGTTCGCCACCACCGGCCGCTGACCCCACCCCAGCCCCTGCCTGGCCGCCCGCCCGCCGACCGAACACGCGCCCCTCGAACGGGCAACGCGTCAGGTCCGGCGGCTGCGCTGGAAGGCTCGTCTGCCCGCCAGCGCCGCGTTGACGAAGGGCCACACGACGACCGGGATGCCCAGGCCCGGGGCTTCGGCGAGAATCCCCAGCGCGTAGGTGTCGCTGATGCCGCTCGCCCATTTGTTGACGGTGTTGTACGTGGCCGGGGCGACGATGACGGCGTCGGCCCTGGGTGAGCGTGGCTGCTGCCCGCATCCGCGGCCGACGCCGCCGCACAGACGACCAGATAGAGGACGGGGCGGCGACCGGGCGCAGTCACAGACGCACTCCGATTCGGTTCTGGAGCCGGTCGGATGCGAAAGGCCCCGTCCCGTCGTGGGGATGGGGCCTTTGAGCTGGGCGCGCTCGGAGGGACTCGAACCCCCAACCTTCTGATCCGTAGTCAGATGCTCTATCCGTTGAGCTACGAGCGCCTCATAACCCTTTGTTGACCTGCGGTTTCGCAGATCGACTGCTACACTACCACGCAAGCACAGCGGTCATAGAGCGTCTGATTCGGCGGGTAGCGACCCATCCAGGGTACAGCGGCCCGGGCAGTGCGCGCGCCGGTGCGAGGGATGTGATCCCGGTGTCTTCGGTCACCAACATCGACGCCGCGCGGGAACGACGTGCCGCACGGACCGGAAAGCCCACCTCATCGCTTCGCGCGGTCCCCAAGCCTGAACCGGCCGGGCCGCCTCTGCGGACCTTCATCGACTCGTGGCGCCTGCACCTCGATGGCCTTGTCCAGCTCGGGTGTCTCGCCTGTCTCCTTGTCGGGGAGCTTCCATTGCGCGAGCATTCTTCCCTCCGGGCCGCAGGCCCAGCAGGGCCGCCGGCAGACCCGCGCCTCAAAGCCATATAGAGAATGAAGACGCGAAACGACTCATGCGCAGCGTGAAAGAGTCGGCAAAGAATCGCGGCCGAGAGGAGCGGTAGCCCTGCGAGGTACGGGATTTCGCTCCAGGCGCGCACCTGTACCCGGACGGACTGCGGACCGCTTACGCAAGGACTGCCGGTGCGCATTTGCGCATATCGTGCGCACGCGTCGGAGCATGCTCCCGCGTGTGCGCCAGCAGTGCACCTCGACCTAGGCTGGGCTCCTGCTGTCGGTGGTCGCACTTGCTGCTGGCAGGCACAGGGTCGCTCCCCGTTCGCTCACCCGCCTCCGGCGCAGGCGATTGAAGCACCTCCAAGCCCGAACGCGAAAGGTCACTTCCTGTCATTGGGCAGAAGTGGCCATAGAATCCCTCGGAAATGGTGACGCGCCGTGCCGCTGCGTCCCATTCCCTGCCGTCCTGTCCCGCCTAGCCTCGATCTTTCGTGCGCCCAGCAGAGCAGGAGGTGAAGGTGCGTGAGTAGCTGATCTTTGTGTTCGTGAGCTCGTCGTCGCTTGTCGGTGGGAGTCCGGTCCGGGTAGCTGCCAGGAGGCGCGGTAGCAGGCTGGCGGTTTCGTCTGGAAACGGGCGGGGTCGAAGCCCAGGGTCAGAAGCCTTGTTCAGGGGGAGTGACGGTGTGGTCCGTAGCATTACGCGAAGCTTGCGGCGTCGTTAGAGGTCTCGCCCGGCAGGGTGGGAGCAGGGAGTGCCGAGTCCCCGAAATCAGGGTGAAGGCTATGGACGCGGTGTAGAGCCTGGAAGCGCAGCCGTCAAGGACTCCTCGGCGTATGGGGCGCGGAACGTGCCGATAGTGGCGGCGGGAACTGGGGAGGCCCTCCCCGGCCCGGTGACCTGCGGGAAAGTGTCGCCGGAGGGATGTGCTCTATAACCGATGATCTCGGGAAGTGGGTGACGTGCCGGGTGGGCGTCGGAGGTGGCCGTAGTACCGCTTGAGCCGGCCGGACAACACAACCGGCGGTGAGGGAAGGGCCGCTGTTTCGTCGATGCGCGGTGTCTGTATGGAGGTGGCCCGGTGAGTGCCGGTTTGGCTAGTCCCGCCGCTTCGGGGTCCCGTGTTCGGGATCCGGTCCGTGCCTTGCGGTATGCGCTTTACCGGGCGGCCAAGGCCGACCCCTGGACGTAGATTCCACGCGCTGGCGGGCAAGGTCTATCGCAGAGACGTCCTATGGCGCGGGTGGGTCGTGGTGCGTGCCAACAATGGCGCACCCGGCATCGACAAGACCACACTGGCCCAGGTTGAGGAGTACGGGATCGTCTGTCTCCTTGATGAGTTGGCCGCCGAACTGAGGGAGGGGCGGTATCGGCCGTTGCCCGCGCGTAGGGTGCTGATTCCCAAGCCCGGGTTGAAGGACGAATATCGTCCGCTTTCGATTCCCTCGGTTCGTGATCGGATCGTGCAGGCCGCGTTGAAGATCGTGCTTGTCACGACAGGCACGCAACACCGCGATATCGGCCAGACAATCCCCGCCCAGCGCCAGCGTCACCGCCAGATCCGTGATCACCTTGCCCGGATCGTGCACCGCCCCGGCTTGCGCCACCGCCCCCAAGCCCGCGGAAAGTGCCTGATCAAGCCCGGTCACCCGGACCGTCTCCAGCAACAACACCGCACCGGCCTGGCTGATAATCCCCGATCCATCCGGCGACACCACGACCCTGGCATACCGACGTGTAATCTTCACGTGGAAGGCGCCTTTCAGCGCGGGTGTTCCGAGACTTCAGCAATCCCGATTCTCCCAGCTCAAAGGCACCTTTCGCGTTCAAACAGTCAACCCGCACCCGCCACCCGGTGAAAGCCCGAGGCTAGGGAGCGCCACACCCCGGCGCATCCACAACCAGAGCTCAGCGGGGTCGGCGGCGGTTGCCGTGATCGGCAAGATCCGATGGGGCCACGCGTGGCCGACCTTATCTACTACCTGTACGGGCCGGGACAGGCGGATGAGCATGTGGATCCACGGATTGTCGCCGGGTGGCGTGATCCGCATGAGGGTAGAGCCACCATTCCGCCCGGATGGTAACCGGGACTTCCGGTACCTCATCGGGCTATTGAATCAGCCACTGGCGGCGCTGTTTAGCCAGGGGTTTTCCGCGCAGGTGTGGCACTGTTCCGTACGCGCCGCCTCGGAGGACCGGTTCCTCACCGGCGCGGAATGGAGGCGGATCGCCGGAATGGTCATGGACCGCACCGGCCTGCCCGCGGTGGAGGGGTTCGCCTCTGACTTAAGCCACCCGGGGCACCGTCATGTCTAGATGATCGATTCCAAGGGATCAGTGGTCCCTACCGTAGGCGGTCAGTGTTCGAGGGCACGGCCGAAGTAGTTCTTGTCGCCGATCAGTGTCTGGGCAGGACGTGCGGCGAGGAGGCCGCGCTCGGCGGCAAGGAGATCCAGCAGGGTCTCGCGTTCGTCGCCCTCGGCCCTGGTCAGGGCGAATGCGACGGGGCAGGCCCTGGAGGGTGCACACCAGGTGCAGCTGCAAGCCCCCGAAGAAGCGGCTGGGACTGGCGCAGTACCCGTATTCGGCCCATCCGGTCAGATCGGAACGCTTGACGGTCTCGCGTGAGCGGCCGCATTCCACCGGCGTGGAATCCGCGACCCACACGTCGTCGCTCCACACCGAGGTGTCGGTAGCCCAACAGTTGGGTGATCCCGTCGCAGCAGGCTGGCGTCTGGCGGCTTTGCGCAGCCGCTTGCTGTAGCAGGGCTGCTGGGGCAGGTACGGGAAGAGACGCCGCAGGTGGAAGCGGGCGTGGCGGAGTCACCGAGCCTCGGAGGTGAGCATGGCCTGCATCATCGCCTGAGTGGCAAGCTCAGCGTCGGTAAGCTGCGGCGCGAACCCCACGGCTGGCCGCGTTGCGCGGTGTACCAGCCGGCCGCCTCCTTATTCGCGGAAGCGATCCAGCGCTTTCAGCTTTCCGCGAGGACGATGACGCTGTCGTCGGGATTGAGGGTGAGCGAGCGGGTCTTGGGCGGGTTGAGCGTGACGCCGTAGGCGGGTCCGCGGTCGCTGTGGCCTTTGAGGCGGTAGCCGATGGCGGTCTCGCCGCGGCGCCGGGCCGCTTCGATGACGGTGGCGAAGTCGGCGGTGGCCCCGGGGACGAGGTAGTCGGTGGCGCGCTTGAGGTAGATCTCCGAGCCCTCGGGCTCGAAGAGCTGCGTGAAGACCGCGTGCAGCTGCCGGTTCTCGGCCAGCTGGGTGAGCAGCAGGCTGATCATCTTGTTGCTGACGATGAAGTCGTCGGCCTTGGTGACCTGGGCGACCTCGCGGTTGTTGTCGTCGTTCATCTCCGTGACGATCGAGTACGGGTCGCCGAGCCGTACCTCGATGTCGCGCAGGTGGAGCAGGGTGACGAGGGTCCGGTCGTCGGCGTCGTCGGGGTCGAGCGCGTCGTTGGACAGCACGACGATGTGCCGGTAGTGGCCGAGGCCGAGGGACTCCAGCGAGCGCCTGCTGGTGGGGCGGCAGGCCTTGTAGCTGATCGTGAGGTTGTCCCGGGGGATGTCGAGCACGTCGGCGGGTGCCTGAGGCGCCGCGATGTCGAGGATGGACCCGGGCTCGACGAGGCGGTCGAGCAGAGTGATGATGCGGGCCGCCCGGCTGTTCCAGCCGATCAGCAG
>WHSL01000152.1 GCA_009380095.1 Streptosporangiales bacterium
GTCAGTGATCGCGGATGTTGAGGCGGATGAGGTGGCCGTGCGGCGCGTAGCGGCCGTCGCCCTCGAGCTGGCCGGTGGCGCACTCGTACGTGTGCTCGTCGACCTGGCGGACGAAGAACGCGGCCTCGGCGACGCTGGACAGCAGCGCGATGGCGTCGCGGTAGGTCTGCGGGCCGGGGCCGTCGACGTGCGCCAGCTCCACCTCCCACACGCCGTCCTCGGTGAGACCCTCGTCCAGCAGCCGCCACGGCGAGGACTCGGCGGAGCACGCCTCGCGCAGGTGCGGGAGGAGATGCGCCTCCGGCTGCTCGGTGACCCAGCCTTCCCGCTCCAGGTGCGCGAGCAGGTTCAGCACCGGCAGCACCATGGCCTCACCGGAGGCGATGCCGCTGCCCCGGTCGTCGGTGTCCCATCGCCGCGTCGTCATGGGCGGCTCCCCCCTCGGTCGTTCCCCGACCATCGTGCCCGGCCAGGCGCGATGCCGCACCTGGGGATCCGATGTCCGGACACGTCCCGACGCCGGGCGGCACCCTGCCCGTCGGCTCATCGGGCGGGCCGTCCGGATCAGGGGGCCTGCCGTGTCAGCGGGAGGGGCGGTCGGCTCCCGGCGAAGGGAGGCCGGCTCCGGACGTGGGAGGTGGGCTCAGGGCGTGGGGAGGCCGGGGAAGTCCGGGAGGCGCTTCTCCAGGAAGCTCTTGACCCCTTCGGCGAAGTCGGGCCGCTCGAAGGACTTGACCATCAGCCGCATGGCCTCGGCCTCGGAGCTCTTCAGGTTCGTGTCCCAGTCGCCCCAGAGCTGCCGCTTGATGGCCGCCATCGAGGCGGGGGAGCTCCGCTCGGCGAGGCCGCGGGCGTACGCGAGCACCTCGTCCATCAGCCGCTCGCCCGGCAGCGCGCGGTTGACCAGGCCGAGCCGGGCCGCCTCGTCGCCGGTGAAGGTACGGCTGGACAGCAGCAGGTCCATCGCGTTGCCGAGGCCCACGAGCTTGGGCAGCACCCAGGAGATGCCGTACTCGGCGATCAGCCCGCGGTGCGCGAAGGCCGTGGTGAACTTGGCCTGCTCGGCGGCGAACCGGATGTCGCACATGAGCGCGAGCACCATGCCGAGGCCGGCGCACGGGCCGTTGATCGCGGCGATGATCGGCTTGGACAGCGTGGTGGGGAAGATGTTCGTCCGCGTGTCGCGCGGCCGGTCCCCACCACCCCGCTCGCCGCCGGCCAGACCCTGCAGCCGCTCGAAGTCGGCGCCGGCGCAGAAGCCGCGGCCCGCCCCGGTGACCACCACGACCCGCACGTCCGGGTCGGCCTCCGCCTCCTCCAGCAGGTCGTAGTAGCGCCGGCCGAGCTCCTCGGTCCAGGCGTTGAGCCTGTCGGGCCGGTTGAACGTGAGGACGAGCACGCCATCCCGGGGCTCGGACAGTACGAGTTCGTCGGCCATGACCGGTTCTCCTCCAGGAGTCGAATACCGAATCCCGTTCTACAGCATGGGCCCGGGCCCCGGCCAGAGCACCGCCGGGGCCCGGACGGGTTCAGATGCGGGCGCCGCCGTCGACGTACAGGACCTGGCCGGTGATGAACGAGGCCTCGTCGCTGACCAGAAAGGCGATGGTCGCGGCGATGTCCTCGGGCCTGCCCACGCGCTTGACCGGGACGCTCTCCGCGCCGGCCTTCTGGAAGTCCTCGAAGTCGACGCCCACGCGCGCCGCGGTGGCCTTCGTCATCTCGGTCACGATGAAGCCGGGGGCCACCGCGTTGGCGTTGACGCCGTACTTGCCCAGCTCGAACGCGAGGGTCTTCGTGAACCCCTGCATGCCGGCCTTGGCCGCGGAGTAGTTGACCTGCCCGCGGTTGCCCAGCGCGGACGTGCTGGAGATGTTGACGATCTTGCCGTACTTGCCCGCCACCATGTGCTGCTGTGCGGCGCGGGTGCACAGGAAGGCGCCCTTGAGGTGCACGCCGAGCACGGTGTCCCAGTCGTCCTCGGACATCTTGAAGATCAGGTTGTCGCGGAGCACCCCCGCGTTGTTGACGAGCGTGGTGAGCGTGCCGAAGGCGTCCACGGTGGCCTGTACGGCCGCGTCGACCTGCTCGGCGTTGGTCACGTCGCAGGCGACGGCGATGGCCTCGCCGCCCGCGCTCTTGATCTCGTCGACGACCTTCTGGCAGGCCGCCTCATCCAGGTCCACCACGGCCACCTTGGCGCCGTCGGCGGCGAGTCGCTTGGCCGTCGCCGCGCCGATGCCGCGCGCGGATCCGGAAACGAAGGCCACCTGGCCGGTCAGATCTGCCACTTATTGCCTCCTGAAGTGCGGGCTACGCGTGATGCGCTGCTGCCATAAACTAACTGGACTAACGCTGTCAGTTTTAGTCGCCCCCAAACGCGGTGTCACCGCCGGGGCACGGCACCCGCGTGGGAGGTGAGCGTGGCGCGTCCGAACCGGCCGCTCCTGACCCGGGAGCGCATCATCGCGGCGGCGCTGGACCTGGTGGACGGCCATGGCGTGGACGCGCTCTCGATGCGCCGGCTCGCCGAGCGGCTCGGGGTGCGCGCCGCCTCGCTGTACAACCACGTGTCCACCAAGGAGGACCTGCTCCGCGGCATCGCCGACCTCGTGATGCGGCAGGTGGATGTGTCCGGCTTCACGACCGGCGACTGGCGGGCGGCGCTCGCCACCTGGGCCCGTTCGTACCGAACCGTGCTCGCCGCGCACCCCAACGTCGTGCCGTTCATGGTGAACGGGCCGGGCCGGCTGGAGATCGCGCTGTCCCGCGCGGACGCCGTGCACGGCGGGCTGACCCGGGCGGGCTGGCCGCCCCGGCACGCCACGATGATCGGCGCCGCGGTGAAGTACCTGGTGGTGGGGGCGGCGCTCGGTTCGTTCGCGGGCGGCTTCAGCGACGACGCCCAGGTGTACGCGGACCGCTACCCCAACCTCTCCCAGGCCCACCTGCTCCGCGAGCGTCAGGTGGAGATCGACGAGGGCGGCTTCGAGCTCGCCCTCACCGCCCTGCTCAGCGGCCTCGAAGCCCTCTACGCCGAGGTCGGCCGCCCCGCCTGACCCGGATCCCCGGTCTCCTGCCGGAGGCCGGGGGCGAGGATGCCGGCGGGGTCGAAGGCGTTGCGCCAGGCGGTCATGCGCGGGCCGACCGGGCGGTCGTGGGAGGCCTGGTCGGCGGCGGTGAACGGCACCGCGTCCACGGGGTAGCGGGTGCCGCCGATGGCGCGCGCCCGCTCGTACAGGATGCGGTTCGCGGCCAGCAGGTCGGTGACCGTACGCGCCTCCGGCGTCGCCGTGCGCAGCACCGCGAACATGAAGGCCACCGGCTCGTGCGGGAGCCGCAGCTGCGGCACCGCGATCAGCGCGGTGCGCACCGGATACAGCAGGATCACGCCGATCCCCAGGTCCTCCGGCCCCATCTCGGCCATCGTCGCCGCCACGAAACCGGCCGCCGTCGAGCCGGGGAGCAGCAGCGTCAGCCAGGGGTGAGGGGCGTCCCAGGCGCCCAGCTCGGTGAGCTGCGCGACGTCGGGCGCCATCCGGTCGGCGAAGCCGTACGGGGTCCACGCCTCCGTCACCGTGCCGCTCGGCCGGCCCGGCGCCGGGGGCGGGTCCTCGTCCCCGGTGGTGGCCTCCAGCTCGTACCCCCAGCCCCGCTCGGTCCACATCACCTGACCCTCCAGGTACGTGACGCGGGGCTCGTGCAGCAGCTCCAGCTGGGCGGCGACGAGCGCGTACGGGTCCGGATAGCCGAGCGTGTGCTCCCGGACGAGCCCGGGCGCGGGCACCAGCCGCAGGCGGGCCTCGGTGATTACCCCGAACCGGCCGAGCCCGGCGCGGACCGCGTGGAACAGCTCGGGCTCCTGCCGCGCGGAGCAGCGCACGATCCGGCCGTCCCCGATGACCACCTCGAGCTCGTCGACGTTGTCGGCCTGGGTCCCGTACCGGGAGGTCTGCCCGCCGAAGCCGCCCGCGCTGAGCGTGCCGCCGACGGTCAGGTCCAGGTAGTCGGTGAGCACCGGCGGGACCAGGCCGTGCGGCAGCGCGGCCTCCAGGACCTCGCGCCAGGTGGCGCCGCCGCCCGCGATGGCCGCGCCGCCGGAGATCCGCACCTGCCGCATCGCGCGCGTCTCGATCACCAGCCCGTCCGGGGCCTGGGCCTGCCCGTACTGGGAGTGGCCGAGGCCGCGGGCGGCCACTCGCAGCCCACGGCGCACCGCGTCGCGTATCGCGGCGGCCACCCCGGCGGCGTCGGCGGGCCGCAGCGTCTCGCGCGGGGGCGACTGGACGATGTGCCCGAAGTCGTCGTGCGGGGCGTATCCGAGGTCGGTCATGCGGGGCTCCGGCGGGGTCGGGGCAGTAGGAACATCAGGGCAGACTGGGCCTTGTGGACGGGACGGTGGAGCGGGTCAGAGGGCCGAGCGGGGAGCTCGCCCTGCGCCGGGCCGGCGGGCACTTCGAGATCATCAGCAACGGCGTCTTCCTCATGGACACCCGGGACGGCCGCTCCGAGCGGGCCCTCGTCGCCGCCGCGCTGGACGGCCCGCGGGGCCCGTACGACGTGCTGATCGGCGGGCTCGGCGTGGGCTTCTCGCTGCGCGAGGCGCTGGACACGCCGGGCACGCGGCGGGTGACCGTGGTCGAGATCGAGCCCGCCGTGATCACCTGGAACCGCGGCCCGCTCGGCGCCGTGGTCGGCGAGCCGCTGAACGACCCGCGCACCGAGGTCGTCAACGCCGATCTGGTGGCCTGGATCCGCGCCGGCACCGGCCGGTACGACGCCATCTGCCTCGACATCGACAACGGCCCCGGCTGGACGGTCACCGAGGAGAACGCCGGGCTGTACACCGGCGCCGGGCTCGACGCGCTCATCGCGCGGCTCGCGCCGGGCGGCCGGCTGGCGGTGTGGAGCGCCGCCGCGGCGCCGGAGTTCGCCCGCCGGCTGGAGTCGCGCTTCGACGCCGTACGGACGGTGGAGGTGCCGGTGCCACGCGGCGAGCCCGACGTGGTCTACGTGTCCTCGGGCCCGCGGACCGCGGGCCGCTGATCCGGCTCGTCCAGCTCCACCGTGCGCACCTCCGGGTGGTGCAGGTCGAACGCCGGGCGCTCGGACCTGATGCGCGGGATCGACGTGAAGTTGTGCCGCGGTACGGGCGTGCCGGTGGCCCATTCCAGCGAGTTGCCGTGACCCCACGGGTCGTCCGGCAGCGGCCGCGCCGGGCGGCGCGAGGTCGTCCACACGTTCCACAGGAACGGCAGCGTGGACAGGCCGAGCAGGAACGCACCGGCCGAGGACACCTGGTTGAGCCCGGTGAACCCGTCGGCGGGCAGGTAGTCCGCGATCCGCCGCGGCATGCCCTCCACGCCCAGCCAGTGCTGCACGAGGAACGTGGTGTGGAAGCCGATGAACAGCGTCCAGAAGTGGAGCTTGCCGAGCGGCTCGCTGAGCATGCGGCCGGTCCACTTGGGCCACCAGAAGTAGAACCCGCCGAACATCGCGAACACCACGGTGCCGAACAGCACGTAGTGGAAGTGCGCGACCACGAAGTACGAGTCCGTGACGTGGAAGTCCAGCGGCGGCGAGGCGAGCAGCACGCCGGTGAGCCCGCCGAACAGGAACGTGACGAGGAAGCCGATGGAGAACAGCATCGGCGTCTCGAACGTGAGTTGGCCCCGCCACATCGTGCCGATCCAGTTGAAGAACTTGATCCCCGTGGGCACGGCGATCAGGAACGACATGAACGAGAAGAACGGCAGCAGCACCGCGCCGGTGGGGAACATGTGGTGCGCCCACACGGTCATGGACAGGCCGGTGATCGCGATTGTCGCGGCCACCATCGTCTTGTAGCCGAACAGCGGCTTGCGGCTGAACACCGGGATGATCTCGGTGATGATGCCGAAGAACGGCAGCGCCACGATGTAGACCTCGGGGTGCCCGAAGAACCAGAACAGGTGCTGCCAGATGAGCGGGCCGCCGTTGGCGGGGTCGTACACGTGCGCGCCGAGCTTGCGGTCCGCCTCCAGCACCAGCAGGGCGGCGGCGAGCACGGGGAAGGCGAGCAGCACGAGCAGGCTCGTGAGCAGCACGTTCCAGGTGAAGATGGGCATCCGGAACATGCTCATGCCGGGGGCGCGCATGCAGATGATCGTGGTGACGAAATTGACCGCGCCGAGGATCGTGCCCAGGCCGGAGAGCACCAGCCCCATGATCCACAGGTCCCCGCCGGTGCCCGGCGAGCGGATCTCGTCCGACAACGGGGTGTAGGCGAACCAGCCGAAGGCGGCGGCCCCGCCCTGGGTGAAGAAGCCGGCCACCACCATCATGCCGCCGAATAGGAACAGCCACAGGCTCACCGCGTTGAGCCGCGGGAACGCGACGTCGGGGGCGCCGATCTGGATCGGCATGAGCTCGTTGGCGAAGCCGGCGAACAGCGGCGTGGCGAACAGCAACAGCATGATCGTGCCGTGCATGGTGAACATCTGGTTGAAGCCGTTGTTGTCCACCACCTGCATGCCGGGCAGCGCCAGCTCCGCCCTGATCACCATGGCCATCAGGCCGGCGAGCAGGAAGAAGGCGAACGACCCGATCAGGTACATGTGCCCGATCACCTTGTGGTCCGTGGTGGTCAGCCACGAGACGACAATGGAGCCGCGCCGATGTGGCCGGGCCGGTCCCGGTCGGTCGACCCGGGGCTGCGTCACCGTCACGCTGGACCTCCGCCCTTCAGGCATGGTCGCGCCTGGGCGTCCCCCGCCGGCGGTCACGACGCGGTCGCCCAGCGTTCATGACGTTAGTTAGTCGAGCGGCCCGGATCAACGGATGAGGCTAATAGAGCCATTCCGTGACGAGCAGGGCGAACCCGAGGACGATCACGCCTCCGCTGACCGCGACGATCGCGCTGCGCCCGGCCAGCGGGGCGGGTGGGTGCTCGGGATCGGTGATCCCCCGGGTACGGAACCGCAGGCGGAGGATGATCGCCAC
Source organism: Streptosporangiales bacterium (assembly GCA_009380095.1). Taxonomy (GTDB): domain Bacteria; phylum Actinomycetota; class Actinomycetes; order Streptosporangiales; family Streptosporangiaceae; genus WHSL01. Next base: position 6,982 of record WHSL01000152.1, read on the forward strand.
GCACAGCACCGCCACCCCGGCCGCGGGCCAGAGCATCAGCGCCGGGGCCGTACGGGGGTCGCGCAGGCAGAGCAGCGCCACGACGAACAGCGCGGCGAGGGTGCGCTGCCAGGACAGCGAGGTGCGCTCGGCCTGCAGGCCCGTTTCCCGTACGGTCACATCACCACCTCGATGAGCAGCACGACCCCGGCGGTGACGAGGATCCCGCCGGCGAGCAGCAGCGGCAGCCGGGGGGTGGGCAGCGGCAGGCCGCGTCGTATGGCCTGCTGGACGAGGCGCCAGCGGCGCGGGGCCAGCGCGGCGATGAGCACCGCGAGCAGCGTGAGCACCACCCCCACGACCTGTTTCGCCCAGTCCGGCCAGAGCACCGGCACCACCTGCAGCACGGCCACGCCGCCGGCGAGCAGCGCCAGGGCGGTACGGATCCAGGCCAGGAAAGTGCGTTCATTGGCGAGCGTGAAGCGATAGTCCGGCTCGCGTTCCTCATGACCCTGATTCGTTTCCGCGTGCGCGGCCTGACCGGGTGACATCGCGACTTCCTCGGCTATGGGTGGGGCTCGGTGTCAGTCGAGCGTAGGGAGCCGGTGAAATACCCGGCAAACCGCCTCTGTCCCCCGGCTGACTAGGTATTTCCCCGATGCCGGGGAGCAACGCCACGCCCGGCGGCCGGGATAAGCGGCAGGAATGTTCGGCCGAGCTGAAACGCTGTAACGGAAGCACGCCGCAACCGAGAGAAGGCATTTTTCTGATGGCGACGGTCGAGCTGACGAAGTCCAACTTCAACGAGACCCTCACGAGCAACGACTTCGTCCTGGTGGACTTCTGGGCGTCCTGGTGCGGCCCGTGCCGCCAGTTCGAGCCCGTGTACGAGGACGCCTCTCAGGAGCACAGCGACATCGTGTTCGCGAAGGTCGACACCGAGGCCGAGCCCGAGCTGGCCGCGAGCTTCGAGGTCACCTCCATCCCGACCCTGATGGTGGTCCGCGACCAGGTCGTGCTCTACTCCGAGCCCGGCGCCCTGCCCTCCGAGGCCCTCGAAGACCTCATCGGCCAGGCCCGCGCCCTGGACATGGACGACGTCAAGAAGAAGATCGCCGAGCAGCAGGCCGAGGGCGGCACCGCCGACGCCTGAGCCCCAAGATCAACAAGTTGGGGAAGGATCTTGGAGACAGAACCGCAGGTCGCGGCTTCAAAATCCTTCCCCCAATTTGTGTAAGGGGCGGGGCGAACCGAGTAGCGTTCGGTTCCATGTACCCGGGTGCCATCGCGCAGACCTCACCGGACCGCCCGGCAGTGATCATGGCCGGCTCCGGACGCACCATCACCTACCGTGAGCTGGACGAGGAGTCCAACCGTCTGGCTCACCTGTTCCGCGCCGAGGGCCTCCGCCCGGGCGACCACGTCGCGTTCATGCTGGAGAATCACCCGCTCTACCTGACGGTGGCGTGGGCGGCGCAGCGCTCCGGCCTGCGCTACACGGCGATCAGCTCGCGGCTGCAGACCGACGAGCTGGCGTACATCCTGAACGACTGCGAGGCGCGGCTGTTCATCACCTCCGCCGCGCTCGCCGAGGTCGCCGGCGCCGTCACCGAGAGCACGCCGGGCGTACGGACCCGGCTGATGCTCGACGGCACCGCCCCCGGCTTCGACCCCTACGAGAAGGCCGTCGCCGCGCATCCCCCCACGCCCATCCCGGACGAGTGCGAGGGCGGCGACATGCTGTACTCCTCCGGCACCACCGGGCGGCCCAAGGGCATCGTGCCGCGCGGCGAGGACGAGGGCCCGCAGCCGATCGGCACGGAGAACTCGCTGCTCATGCTGGTGAAGGCGCTGTTCGGCGCCGACGGGGAGTCCGTCTACCTGTCCCCGGCGCCGATGTATCACGCGGCCCCGCTGCGGTACTGCGTCCAGTTCCAGCGGCTCGGCGCGACGATCGTGGTGATGGAGAAGTTCGACCCCGAGGGCATGCTGCGGGCCATCGAGCGGTACGGCGTCACGCACACGCAGGTCGTGCCCACCCATTTCGTACGGCTGCAGAAGCTGCCCGAGGAGGTGCGCGCGCGGTACGACATCTCGAGCCTCAAGGCCGTCGTGCACGCGGCCGCGCCCTGCCCGGTCGAGGTCAAGGAGCGGATGTTCGACTGGTGGGGCCCGATCATCCACGAGTACTACGCGGGCACCGAGGGCAACGGGTTCGTCTACGCGGGGCCGCAGGACTGGCTGGCGCACAAGGGCACGGTCGGGCGCGCGCTGCTGGGCACCGTACGGATCTGTGACGAGGAAGGCGCCGAGGTCCCGCCGGGCGATCACGGCACCGTGTACTTCGAGGGCGGCAACGCCTTCGAGTACCACAACGACCCGGAGAAGACCGCCGCCGCCCAGGACCCGCAGGGACGCGGCTGGACCACGCTCGGCGACGTCGGGTACCTCGACCAGGAGGGCTTCCTGTACCTCACCGACCGCCGGTCTTACATGATCATCAGCGGCGGGGTCAACATCTACCCCCAGGAGGCCGAGAACGTCCTGGTCATGCACCCCAGGGTGGCCGACGTCGCGGTCCTCGGGGTGCCCGACCCGGAGATGGGCGAGGCGGTCAAGGCGGTCGTCGCCCCGGCCGAGGGCGTCGTGCCCGGGCCGGAGCTGGAGCGCGAGCTCATCGCGTACTGCCGATCCAAGATCGCGCACTACAAGTGCCCGCGCTCCGTGGACTTCCGGGACGAGCTGCCCCGCCATCCCACCGGCAAGCTCTACAAGCGCCTGCTCAAGGACGAGTACTGGAAGGCCGCCGGCGCGTCCTGAGCGCCCGCGTCACGTCGCCACGGCGCGGTCGGGGGCGCGCAGCGAGTCGGTGATCGAGATGATGATGTCGTCGAGGTCCCGGCTCGCCTTGTATCCGATCAGCTCGTGCGCACGGGTGGTGTCGGGCATCCGCCGGCGCATGTCCTCATAGCCGGGGCCGTACGCCTCGTCGTACGGGACGTGGGTGATCGCGCTGGGCGAGCCGGTGAGCTCCCGCACCCGGTGCGCGAGGGCGCCGATCGTGGTCTCCTCGCGCCCGCCGAGGTTGAAGACCTGCCCCTCGGCGCGGGGCTCGCAGGCCAGCGTCACCATGGCGGGCACCACGTCGTGGACCGAGCCGAAGCAGCGGCGCTGCTGCCCGTCGCCGTAGATCGTGATCGGCCGCCCGGTCAGCGCCTGCCCGACGAAGCGCGGCACGACCATGCCGTACCGCCCGGTCTGCCGCGGCCCCACGATGTTGAACAACCGGACGATCGCCGCGCGCAGCCCGTGCTCCTGCCCGTAGGTGTAGGTCAGCAGCTCGTCCAGGCCCTTGGCGGCCGCGTACGACCAGCGGCTCTTCAGCGGCGAGCCGAGGATGCGGTCGGCGTCCTCATGCAGCCCGTCCGCGTCGTTCTTGCCGTAGACCTCGCTGGTCGAGGCGAGCAGGAGGCGGCAGCCGTGCCGTACGGCCGCGTCCAGCACGACCTCGGTGCCGTACAGGTTGGTGCGCAGCGAGCGCAGCGGGTGGTCCACGATCAGGTGCACGCCGACCGCGGCCGCGAGGTGGAAGACCACGTCCGCGCCGGCGGTCACGGAGCCGACCAGGTCCTCGTCCAGGATCGAGCCCTCGACAAGGCGGAACCGCGGGCCCGCGGAGGCCCGGTCGAGGTTGGCTCTCGACCCGGTCGACAGGTCGTCCAGCGCGACGACCTCGTGGCCCTGGTCCAGCAGGAGATCGATGAGGTGGGAGCCGATGAATCCGGCTCCCCCCGTCACGACGGCTTTCATGGATGGGTTCCCCCTCGGTGTGGGACGGGTGTCGGGTCAGGCGTGACAGCGGAGCAGGTGGAAGGCCTCGGCGTACGCGGTGCCGTTCTGCATGCCGCGCAGGGCGGCGAGGCTGCGCAGCGTCAGCTCGGATCGGGTGTGCGGGTGCTCGTGGGCCTGGCTGCCGTACAGCGCCATGGCGGTGAGCTTCATGGCGAGGTGCGTCTCGCTGAGCTCGGCGAACAGGTTGGGCGGCGGCGTCGCCTCGGCGCGCCACTGGTCGGCCGCCTCCTCGTACGCCAGCACCAGGTCCGGGTGGTGCCGCAGCGCGCGGTCCGCGGGCCGCAGCGCGGTGACCGCGGCGTCGTTCACCGCCTGGTGGTCCTGGTTGTAGCTGGAGCGGTGCGGTAACAGCACGACGGTCGGCCGCAGTGCGGCGATGCCCAGCCGGTCGTCGCGCTCGATCGCGCCGGCCAGCTCGAAGCGGGGGAGGGTGTCGAGCCTGAGGTGATACTCGTCGCCGGGGAAGGAGATTCCCCAGCCGTCCCACCGGTAGAGGTCGGCGACCTGCTTGACCTCGTGCAGCCGCTGCTCCGCGGTGGACAGGCCGGCCGGGGAGATGTCCGCGGTGTCGCCGACCGTCAGGAAGTGCACGTACACCTCGCCGCCGGCGTCCTTCACCCGGCTCATCAGCCCGCCGCAGCCGAGAACCTCGTCGTCCGGGTGCGGAGCGAGGATGAGGACGCGCTGCCGCGCCCAGTCGACGCTCATTCACGGCTCCCTTCGTCGTGGGCGCGCCGGCCCGAGGGCGGGCGCGGTAGGACGGCGGAGCGGGGGCGCCGTAGGAGATATCAGCGGCGGCCGGGCGAGGACCGGGCCGCGCGGAGCAGTTCGATGCCGGACGGCCCCTCGTTCAGCAGTAGATCGATCGCCGCCATCCGCGGGGCGAAGCCCGCCCGCGGGTGGAGCTGGCCGTACTCCGGGTGCCGGAAGTCCTGCCATTCCACGGTGATGCCGGCGGCCGTGAACCTGTCATCCTCGATGTAGTCCCTGGCCCCCTGGCCGGAGAGCATCGTCGTCGCGCCGACCGCCCGGCAGGCCGCGACCAGCAGCTCGGTCTTGGCGCCGGCCAGCCCGTCCAGCTCCGTGGAGCGGACGAACGGGGTGTCGATGCCGAAGGCCTCGGCGACGAACCGGGTGGTCGCGATGGCCAATTCGGAGAGCTGTTTCCAACTCGTTTCGTAGATCCCGAGCAACTCCGACGCGAAATCCTCCCAGTACGGCGCCGAGCGGTAGTTCTGCTCGAGGGAACGGCGGTGCTTTATGCGCCAGGAACGGGTGTCGTTCACGACTTTGTCGACGATCCGATCGTCGCGCGACCCCGCATTCACCGGAACGGTCAACATGACGGGGCCGTCCGCGGACTTCACATAGTTGCGGTTCTGCCACCCCTTGCGCTCGTACTGAACATGATCCATGTACACGAAGAGGTCGGCTCGGTCGAGCTTGTCGATCAGCCCCAGCCAGGGCAGGTAGTGCGGCTGGTGCATCGCAACACGCACAGGATCCCCTCCGCGGTCCGTCCACCCCCGGGACGGCACGCCCCCGAGTACCTCGAAATCGTGCGCGCATATTCGCCGAATGACAACGTCGAAAGCCGCCGTAATGGCGGCCTACAGAGGTCCGGGAAATCGGTAAACCGGCCTGCTGATCAGCGCGTCTCGTTCGTGAGTGTCGACATTCCAGGAGGGGGCGCCCGTGCGGGCTGTGCGACGAGCCGGTGCTTGGGCCGGTGGGCTGTTGGCCCTGGGCGTCGGGGTCACCGCGCTCGTCCTGTGGCTGCGAATGGTGCTGGGGGCGGGCACGACGCTGCCGGTCTGGCTGTTCGTCGGTCTCACCCTGGGGGTGAACGTCTTCCTGTGGGGGACCGCGGGCGCGTTACGCCTGATCGACGACGGTGTGCGCAGCGCGGTGCGGCGTCGCGCGCTGGGCCGGAGCCGGCCCGCGCTGCCGCCCCCGCCGCCGAAGATGACGCTGGCCTCGCTGGTCCAGGACCAACTGGCCCACCCCGACTCCCCGAGCCCGAACGAGGTCACCGCGCCGCAGCGGGCCGTCGCGGTCGCGGACCCGGAGCCGTACCGGATCACGCCCTCCGACATCGCGATCCTGATGTGCGCGCGCGACGAGGAGCTGATGATCGGCGCGGCCATCCGGTCCGCGGCCCGGCTCGTACCCGCGTCCAACATCTACGTGGCCTCGGACGCCTCCATCGACGCCACCGCGGAGATCGCCCGCCGGGCCGGGGCGAACGTGCTGGAGATCTACCCGAACAAGGGCAAGGCCGGGGCCATCCAGGCCACGCTCGAGCACTTCGCGCTCACCGACACCTACGAGGGCGTGCTCGTCCTGGACGCGGACAGTGAGCTCGACGAGCGCTACCTGACCGGCGCCGTGCAGCTGTTCTCCGACCCGGGGATCGTCGCCGTCGCGGGTTACGCGGAGACCCAGTGGCGGCCCCGCGAGCAGAGCCTGACCGGCCAGTTCATCACCGCCTACCGGGACCGGCTGTACCTGTTGCTGCAGGTCCTCAGCCGGTTCGGGCAGACCTGGCGGCAC
>WHSL01000381.1 GCA_009380095.1 Streptosporangiales bacterium
CTAAGAGGCTCCGCCGGTCCGCATGCCGCCCCCGCCCCAGGGGTAGCTCCAGGTTGATACGCCCGCGGTCTCCGGGGGAGGGGCGATGAACAGAAGGTCCGGCGACTACGTGATCATCGGCGGCGGCCTGGCCGGTGCCAAGGCCGCGGAGACGCTGCGCGACGAGGGCTTCGACGGGCGCGTGGTGATCGTCGCCAAGGAACCGGAACGACCGTACGAGCGACCGCCGCTGTCCAAGGACTACCTCCAGGGCACCTCCGGGCGGGACGCCATCTTCGTGCACGACGCCGGCTGGTACGCCGAGAACGACGTGGAGCTGCTCGAGTCCATCGCGGCCGTGGACGTCGACCGGCACCGCCGCGAGGTCGAGCTGGGCGACGGCGAGCGGATCGGGTACGACCGGCTGCTGCTGGCCACCGGCTCCACCCCGCGCCGCCTCCAGGTCCCGGGCGCGGACCTGGGCAACGTGATGCACCTCCGCAACGTCGGGGACACCGAGCGGCTGCGCGCGGTGATCTCGGGCGGCGGCGCCCGGGTGGTCGTGGTCGGCGCCGGCTGGATCGGCCTGGAGACGGCCGCCGCCGCGCGCACGTACGGATGCCCGGTGACGGTCATCGAGCCGCAGCCCACCCCGCTGTACGGGGCGCTCGGCCCGGAGCTCGGCGAGGTCTTCGCGGACCTGCACGGGGAGAACGGCGTCCGGCTGCTGCTCGGCACCGGCGTGGCCGAGCTGATCGGCGGCGCCGCGGCGCAGCCCGGCGAGCCGCATCCGGTCCGGGCCGTGGTGACCGACTCCGGCGAGCGACTGCCCGCGGACCTCGTGGTGGTGGGCGTGGGCGCGCGGCCGGAGACCGAGCTGGCGGAGTGGTGCGGCCTGGAGGTCGACGACGGCGTGGTGGTGGACGCCGCGCTGCGCTCCTCCGACCCGGCCATCCACGCGGCCGGCGACGTGGCCTCGGTCTACATGCCCCGGTACGGGCGGCAGGTGCGGGTGGAGCACTGGGCGAACGCGCTCAACTCCGGGCCCGCCGCGGCTCGCTCGATGCTCGGCGCCGACGTCACGTACGACGAGCTGCCGTACTTCTTCACGGACCAGTACGACCTCGGCATGGAGTTCTCCGGCCTGGTGACGCCCGGCGGCTACGACCGGATCGTGTACCGGGGGGACACGGCGGGCCGCGAGTTCATCGCGTTCTGGCTGGACGGCCGCCGGGTCGTCGCGGGCATGAACGTGAACGTCTGGAACGTCACCGACGACGTACGGGCCCTGATCGACTCCGGTGCCCGGGTCGACCCGGACCGCCTCGCCGACCCCGGCGTGCCACTGTCCTCCCTGACCTCCGCCTCCCCGGCCCCGTCCTGAACGCCATCACGCCGAGGGAGTACAGCATCGCGGCCTCGCCGCGCACGTCGCCGGCGCGCCGGCAGGCGTCCAGCGCCAGCTCGCTGGCATCCCGCCAGTTGTCGTAGTACGACCGGGTCCGTGCCGCTCGCCGGCCATCCGGGTGTGTCGCCGCGGACCGCGCCGAACCGCGCGTCGCCGAACGCGATCGCTCGCGCGACGTCCGCCCCGCCGAGCAGGCAGCGGAAGTACCTGATGAGGGCGGCCTCCCGGCCGGCCGGCGTCTCCTCCCGCTCGGCGCGCTCGCGGGCGAACAGCCGGACCAGGTCGTGCACGCCGTACAGGGGCCGCCCGGCGCCGCCGCCGAGCGGCCGCAGCAGTTGCGCGTCCACCAGCTCCTCGCAGAGCCGGCGCGCCTCGCCGACGGTCCCGTCGAGGAGCGCGGCGACGGTCAGCGGGGTGAAGCCGGCCGGCTGATCCAGCAGGCCGATCATCCGGAAGGCGCGCTGCGCTTCGGCGGTCAGGTCACCGTAGGAGAGCTGGAAGCTGCCCGGACCTGCCGCTCCGCGTTGCCGAGCTCGTCGAGCCTGTCGTCGTCGGCGCTGAGGCGCTGGGCGATCTCGCCGAGGGTCCAGCCCGGACGGGAGACGAGCCGGGCGGCGGCGATGCGCAGCGCCAGCGGCAGACCGCCGCACAGGCCGATCAGCGCGGCCGCGCCGTCCGGTTCCGACGCCGCCCGCTCCGGCCCGATCACGCCGTGCAGCAGCGCCGTGGCCTCGTCGTCGTCCATCATCTCCAGCGGGACGGCCACCGCCCCGTCGGTGAGCAGGCCCTCCAGCCGCCGGCGCGCCGTCACCACCACGCAGCACCCTGAGATGAGCGTGCGCGCGGACGCCGGGATGTCGGTGTCCCAGACGGCCTCGATGAGCCGGTCCGTGCCGACCGCGCGGCCCAGCTCCAGCAGCAGCGCGGCGAGCACGAGGCGCGGACGCGGGCCCCCGAGGGGGACGGCCGTGCCGCCGGCCTCCGCCTCCAGGGGCCCCAGCATCCGGAACTCGATCAGCACGCCCCGACCACCTCACGCTTGGCGCCGCGGCTCCCGCCCCAGCGGGCGCGCGGCACTCGACCCCGATGTTTCCCTAGCCTGACGCCTCCCATGACCATGGGAACGCCGGTTTCCTCATGCGGTCAGCGACGTTAGGGGCGGCGGCCGATGGCGGGGTAGTCCACCACGAGGCCGTCGGAGTCGAACGTGATCTCCTCGGTGA
>WHSL01000360.1 GCA_009380095.1 Streptosporangiales bacterium
ACTCGGTCTTGCCGGTGCGGTACCAGGCGGTCTGCATGCCGGCGACCAGCACGGACAGCCCGATCGTGAGCGGCACGAACAGGAAGTGGTAGACCGTCGTGATCCCGAACTGCCACCGGGCCAGATCGAGTGCGTCCATGTCGCCGAGCTCCCGCCTCATCGAGGGTCCTGCCGACACCTCGTAGTACGACAGAGTGTAGTACTACGTCTCGTGGCAGGACCGCGGGAACGCCGGTGGCTCCCGTTACGCGCAGTTCCTCCGGGTGCAGCGGTCCGCGCAGCACCTCGCGGACAACTTCGAGGACGTGCCGCTCTACCTGTTCGGCTTCACCCGGGGCGACCCGAGCGGCGGGTCGATCTTCCCGGCCGTGTGGAGCGCCATGCTCGCCGCCCGCGCGCTCGGCGTCGGCGCCTCGCTGACGAGCGTGCTCGGCTACTTCCACCCCGAGGAGACGCTGGCCGCGCCGGGTGTGCCGAAGGACAAGGGCTGGGCGATGGCGTGCTGCGTCTCGTTCGGCTACCCGACCGGCCGCTGGGGCGTGGCCGCGCGCCGCCCCGCGCACGAGGTCTCGTACCGGAACCGGTGGGGCAACGACGTTGGACTGGACCTCTCCGAGCCGCGCTGGACCCCCGGCGCATAACGGTTTCGACACGGTCGTACGCTGCGCAAACAACACCTCGATGGCCGCTTCCGGCCAAGTCGGAACGGCGTGTCGGCGCGCTACGTGCGAAGGGTGATGCCGCGGTGTCACGGGTGAACGTATCCCGTGACCGCACCTCACCCGTGACCTGCGGCATCATTGGGGCGAAGAGAACCCCTTCCGACCCCTCGCGTCATGGACCGGGAAACCTCGCCGTTCACGGCACCCCCGGGCCCTCGCGCGCATCCCATGAAGCGACGGCAGGAAATAAGGTTTTCCCGGCATCTCCGGATGCCGGGATCTCCACAGACGGAGAGCGGCGCGCACGTCTGGGTACGTGCGATCGGGGACGGAGGAGATGGTCGTGGCGAGCGTCACCATATGGCTGCGCCGGGTAGGCGCACGGCTACGGATCTGGTCGCAACGCGGGTCGACGGTGCTGCGCGAATCCTCACGCCAGCGGGTCGGGCTCGTCGCCGCGGGCATCGCCGCCACCCTCGCCGTGGTCCTCGTGGTGACCATGATGGGCGGCTCCGACGGTGACAACGGCACGGCCGTCGCCGCGGGCTCCGAGAAGCAGGCCGCCGCGGCCACCATCGACATCGCCCCCGAGCACGACAGCGACGACGTGCGCCCGGACAAGCCGATCAAGGTCACCGCCGCCGGCGGCACGCTCACCGACGTCACGGTCCAGGGCAAGGGCGACCCGGTCACCGGGTCGTACAGCGACGACAAGCGGGGCTGGAAGTCCTCCGGCACCCTCGAGCCGCGCCGCACGTACACGGTGACCGCCACCGCGAAGAACCCCGACGGCAAGGTCACCACCACGACGAGCCGGTTCAAGACGCTCACCCCCCGCAACGGCGTGGAGATCATCGACGTCACCCCGATGAAGGGCGAGACGGTCGGCGTGGGGATGCCGATCATCGTCACGTTCTCCGGCCCCGTGCATAACAAGGACAAGGTCGAGCGGGCGCTCGAGGTCACCTCCGAGCACGACGACGCCGGCGCGTGGCGCTGGCTCAGCGACCAGCAGGTCGCTTTCCGCACCGAGGAGTACTGGGAGCCGAACCAGAGGGTGACCTTCAAGGGCCACCTCTCCGGGGTGCGCGCCGCCAAGGACACGTACGGCACCGAGGACTTCAGCCGGAAGTTCAAGATCGGTGACTCGCACATCAGCACGATCAACGTGAAGAAGCACACGATGACCGTGAAGGAGAACGGCGAGACCGAGCGCAGGTTCGGGATCAGCGCGGGCAAGGCGACCACGTACGCCTACACCACCGCCTCCGGCGTGCACCTCACCATGGACAAGGGCAACCCGGTGCGGATGAAGTCGCCGCCGCACATCAAGAAGGGCGACCCGGAGTACTACGACCTCGACGTGTACTGGGCCGTGCGCATCTCCAACAGCGGCGAGTACGTGCACGCCATGGCCAGCACCACCTGGGCGCAGGGCCGGCAGAACGTCAGCCACGGCTGTGTGAACGCCAGCCCGGAGAACGGCGAGTGGTTCTACAAGTACTCCTACCGCGGTGACCCGGTGAAGGTGACCGGCACCAGCCGCGACCTCGAGTGGAACAACGGCTACGGCTACTGGCAGATGTCGTTCAAGAAGTGGAAGAAGGGCTCCGCGCTCGACTGAAGCCCGCCGAGGGGCGGTCCGTACCTGGCCGCCCCTCGCGGCGGTCCCCTGGATGTCGCAGGTCCTGGATACGCTGAGCGAATGCCCTCGCCCTCCAAGCGGCCCACGGTCCGGGACATCGCCGCCGCGACCGGTCTCTCCCCGGCCGCCGTGTCGTACGCGCTGCGCGGCCTGCACGTGCCGCCGGAGACGCAGGCGCGCGTGCGCGAGGCCGCCGAGCGGCTGGGATACCAGGCCAATCCCATAGCGCGGGCGCTCGCGGGCGGGCGCAGCGGCCTCGTCGGCGTGCTCTGCGCCTCGCTGGAGGACGTCTGGCAGCAGGCCTTCGCCGCGGCGCTGGGCCGCGAGCTGATCAAGGTGGACCGCAGCGCCCTCATCCTCGACGCCACCAACGACCCGGAGCACGAGGCCGCGATGGCCGCGCACCTCGCCGACCGACGGGTGGAGGCGATCGTCACGCTGCCGGTCGACCCGAGCTCCGCGCACTGGGCCGAGCTCGCCGAGCGCATCGTGCTGGTCTCCGTGGGCGACGGGCTACCCGACGCCGCCACCGCCACCGAGCTGGTCTTCGACAACGTGGCGGGGGTGACACAGGCGCTCACCCTGCTCGCGGAGGCCGGTCACCGGCGGGTCGCGGTGCTCACGCCGAACCGCCGATCCACGCCGGACCGGCCCGCCGAGGAGGTCGTGCTGCGCGTGGCGCCCCGGCTGGGGCTGAGCGCGCAGCTCGTCACGTGTCCGTACGATCTCGACGGTGCCGCGGAGGTGGCGCACGGGGTGCTCACCGGGGACGAGCCGCCCACCGGGGTGTTCGCGCTGGCCGACTCCATGGCCTACGGGGTGTACGACGCGGCCCGGCGGCTGGGGCTCACGATCCCGGACGACGTGTCCGTGCTGGGGTACGATGATCATCCGATGTCGCGGCTGCTCACCCCGGCGCTGTCCACGTTCCAGTGGCCGGTCGGGGAGATGGTGTCCACGCTCACCACGCGGGTGATGCGGGCCGTGGAGGACGGCAAGAAGAGCCGCCTCAAGCGGTACACCCCGCGATCCCGCCCGCGCGGCTCGCTCGCGGCGCCCCCGGGCGGGCCGCCTCGGTCACGGCCGGCCGCGCTCTAG
>WHSL01000410.1 GCA_009380095.1 Streptosporangiales bacterium
CAAGCGGGGCGGGAAGGACAACGACGTCCGTACCGTCTCCTGAGGGGGGCGGTGAGCGGGCCCGCGACTTCGTGTCGCGGGCCCGCTCCCTTTCACGGTGTCAGGGCGAGCGTCTCCGGCAGGCCGCACGCCGCGAACAGCGCCGGGCCGAACGTGGTGATCTCCGCGATCCGGCCGTCCCGGACCCGCAGCACGTCGAACTTGAACGCGCGGAACTCGGCGTCGCCGGGCCGGCGCAGGTAGCTGGCCGCGGCCGGCATCCGGTTGAGGCTGGTGGGCAGCAGCCGCCAGTCGCCCTCCCGCTCCGGGCCGAACGCCCGGTCCAGCAGCGGTGCGATCGCGTCGACGCCGTCGTACAGCCACGGGTAGGGCGGCATGGTGATCCGGAGGTCCTCGGCCGCCACCGCGACCACGGCGGCCGCGTCACAGCGCTCGTGGGCGTCGATGAAACGCTCCAGCAGCTCCCGCTCCTCCGCGCCGATCTCCCGGGCCCGCCAGTCCGTACGCCGCTCGGGGAGGTTGGCCTTGAGCGTGGCGCGGGCCCGCTGCAGCGCGCTGTTGGCCGCCGCCACGCTGGTCTCCAGCGCCTCGGCGGTCTCGCTCGCCGACCAGCCGAGCACGTCCCGGGCGATCAGCGCCGCCCGCTGCCGCGGCGGCAGCAGCTGCAGCGCGATCACGAAGGTCAGCTCGATGGTCTCCCGGTTCACCGCGGCCGTCTCCGGCTCCTCGGCGATGGGCGCGATCTCGTCGAGCAGCCGGTCCGGGTACGGCTGCAGCCAGGACACCTCGGTCGTGGAGACGGCCGGCCTGCGGGACTCGCGGCGGAGCTGGTCGAGGCAGACGTTGGTGGCGATCTTGTACAGCCAGGCGCGGACGTTGCCGTCCGCGCCCGGCCGTGCGAAGCCCTCACGCCCTCGCCACGCCCGCAGGAACGTCTCCTGCACGGCGTCCTCCGCGGCGTCGAACGACGCGAGCATGCAGTAGCAGTGCACGTGCAGCTCCCGGCGGTGCCGCTCGGCGACCTCCGCGAACCCGGCTTCGATGGTGGTCACGTGCCCTCCGGAACCTCTTGCAGCACCCAGGTGTTGCCGTCCGGGTCGGCGAAGTCGGCGAACGAGCCGAACTTGCGGCGCTCCGGGTCGGGGCCGGGCTCCCAGCCGTTCGGGCCCATGTGCTTGATGCCGCCGACCTCGACCCCCCGGCCGGTCAGCTCCTTGTGGGCCGCCTCGATGTCGGTGACCACCAGGTGGGTGCCCTTGACCGAGCCGGGTTCCCCCTCGGTGATCCCGATGCCGAAGCTGAAGGAGCAGGCCGAGCCCGGCGGCGTCACCTGCACCACCCGGAACGCGTCGCCCGCGCGATGGTCCACGTCCACGGGGAAGCCGCACTTCTCGGCGTAGAACTCCTTCGCGCGGTCGACGTCGGTGACGGGCAGCAGCACGAGCTCCAGCTTGAAGTCCATGATCGATCTCCTTGGTGTCCGGTCGTCGCGGTCACTTCGAGCACGAGCCTGTGGCGTCATGCTCTACCGGTGGAACGCCGGAGGCCGAGGAAACTCATCGGCGCGCC
>WHSL01000311.1 GCA_009380095.1 Streptosporangiales bacterium
GTCGCCGTCGACGGCGGGCGGTCGATCGGGAGGTGACCGGGATGTGACTGACCGGAGCAGGTTCGGTACGGATCCGACGAAAAGATCCGATTTTCCGGCGCCGGGAGGAACCCGTTCGGTACTTTTCGACGTCTATGCGGGACGTTCGGTGATCGTGGCGCGCGGGCCGCTTCAGTAATCACGGTGTGCGCCGACTGTGACACCGTCCGGAATCAACGGGCTTTGCGGTATGGGGGTCAGGCATGTCTGCGTGGGCCGAGCGGCTGGCGGCGGCTACCGGCAGGTGGCACCAGGGGGATCTCGACGGCGCCGCCGCTGAGCTGCGCGAAATCGTGGTCTCCGGCGACCCCGCGGTCGTCCCCGAGGCCTCGCACGTGCTGGGTCTGGTGCTGCAGGACCAGGGCGACCACGAGGGCGCGGCCGCCGCGCTCCGGTCGGTCATCGCCACCGGGCACCCCGTGTTCGCGCAGCGCTCCGCCATCTCCCTCGGCATGCAGCTGGTCGACCGCGAACAGTGGGCGCTCGCGTACCGTCCGCTGCGCATCGCCGCGGAGGGCGCCGACACCGAGACCGCCGTGATGGCCGACATGGCGATGGTGCACGTGCTCGGCCGCCTCGGCGACCGGGAGGGTGCCGCCGCCGCGTTGGACCGGGCCCGTCGCACCGGCAACCCCGATGTCGCCGAGATGGCCGCCAAGCTCGGTGAGGTCCGGCGCTGGCCCGACGACGGCGGCGAGCGCGAGCGGGAGGCGTGGGAGACCTTCGAGGGCGTCCGCACCCTGCTGGACGAGCATGGTGACTCCGACGAGGCCGGCGACCCCGTCGTCACCACCGCGCTGAACGCGATGCTCGCGCACGGCATCCCGGAGCTGACCACCGCCGCCGCGTACCGCCTCTACCCGATCTACGCCGACAACGGCGAGTTCGAGGAGTGCCGCCGCGTCATGGAGCACGCCCTCGCCGTGGGCGACCCGGCCGAGCGCGGCATGTGCGAGAAGCTGCTCGGCGCCGCCCTGTTCGACCTGGACGAGCACCGCGAGGCGCTGGACGCGTACCGGCGGGCCGCGGAGGACCATCGCCCGGAGGTCCGCCTCGACGCGCTAATCCAGCAGTCCAAGTTCGAGCGCGAGTTCGGCGGTGACGACGAGGCCAAGGCCGTCCTGTGGCGGGTGGTGGAGTCCGGCCATCCGGAGTTCGCGCTGGAGGCGCGGGCCTGTTTGGGCCAGGTCTACTCCGAGGACGGCCAGGTCGCGGAGGCGCTGGAGTGCTGGCGGATCGTCCTCGACGGCGACTCCGAGTTCCGCCGTGGCGCCGTGCACTTCCTCGGCGTGCTGCTGCACGAGCTGGATGACGACGACCCCTTGCGCGACGAGGTCCGTGCGCTGCTGGGCCGCGCCACCGAGATCGACGACCCCGACCTGGCCTTCCAGGCGCAGATGATCCTCGCCCAGGTGCAGATGGCCGAGCGCGGCCCCGACGAGGAGTACGAGCAGGCCATCGACGACTGCGACGCCGCCCTCGAGCTGATCCGGCGGGACGACCTGGCCGGGGCCCGCGCGCTGCTGCGCCGGGTGATCGACGCGGACATCGCCGAACAGTCCGTACGGGCCGCCAAGATGCTCGCCGTGCTCGAGCTGGAGGAGGGCGACAACGAGCAGGCCGAGGAGCTGATCGAGTACCTCGTCGACGACGTCGACTTCGCCAACGGCTTCGGCTCCGCCGTGGAGCTGCACCTGTTCACGTCGCTGCGCGAGACGGGTGAGCGGCACCCGGTGCTCGCCGGGCTCATCGAGTACCAGCGGCAGGGCCGCGAGGCCGGGATCGCCCGCTACCAGGAGGCCGCCGAGCACCCCGATCCGGCCGTGTCCGGCCTGGCCAAGAGCATGCTCGGGCAGGTCTACTCCTACCTCGGCGTGCCCCGCTCGCAGGCGGTCGACCTGCTGGAGCAGGCCGCCGCCTCCGGCGACCCGTTCGCGCTCTCGCACGCCGCGGTGATGTCCTGGATCATCCGCGACGAGGAGGACGCCGACGCGATCATCGGGCTGCTCCGCCGCGCCCACGTGTACGGTCACCCGATCCTCGCGCCGTGGGTGGGGCGCGCGCTCGGCACGCAGCTGGAGAAGCGCGGCGAGGATGGCGATCTGGACGAGGCGATCGCCGCGTACGAGGCCGTCACCGGGCTCGACAACGCCCGCATGCGCGTGGAGGCCGAGACCGACCTGGCGCGGATCTTCGAGGAGCGTGGCGACCTCGCCGCGGTGGCCGCGCTGCACGAGCGCATCCTGGCCCGTCGCGAGCCGGTGCAGTACGGGCGCAACGCGTGGCTGCTCGGGCTCACCCGGGCGCGGATGGACGACCTTCCGGCGGCGCGTGAGGCGTTCGCCCAGGTTCCGCCGGACCACCCGGAGCTCGCCCTGGACGGCGCGTTCGCCCGGCGGCTGCTCGACCGCGACTTCGACGGCGCGGCGGCGGAGCTGGCCGCGATCGCGGAGCGCGGCGAGCCCGACCACCGCTACTCCATGTGCACCACGCTCGCCCTGGAGACCGCCCACGCCTGGCAGCGGGCCGGCGAGACCGGCGCCGCCGACGGCGCGCTGAGCCTGGTGATCCGCCACGGGCACCCGGCCGAGCGGCGGCAGGAGGCCGCGATCTTCCTCGGCGCGCTCCGCAACGACGCGGGAGACCGTCCGGGCGCGGTCGAGGCCTGGTCCGCCGGAGCCCGCGGCGACAACGCGCACTACGCGATGCTCGCCGACCGCGGCATCGGCGCCGCCAAGCGCGAGCTGGGCGACCTCGACGGCGCCATCGAGGCGTACCGGCGGACGCTCGGCGCGCTCGACCCCGGCGATGACGAGCTCGACGAGATCCTCGGTGTTCTCGTCGAGCTGCTGGTCAAGACCGGCCGGGTCGCCGAGGCGCGGTCTCTCATGGAGGAGCAGACGGGTGAGGGCCCGCAGGTGCCGCTCACCATCGCCGCGGCCCTGGAGGAGCGCGGGGAGACCGACGCGGCCGCCGGTTTCTACCGCGAGGTGATCGAGCGCGAGGCCCGCGAGGACGTCGATGTGGAGGCCGCCGGGTACGCGTTCGTCGCGCTGGCCAAGCTGCACGCGGACCGCGGCGAGGTCACCCAGGCGGCCGACCTCGTCAAGCGCGGCATCGCCCGGTTCGAGATGCTCGCCGACTCCGGCAACGACGACGTGCGCGACGAGATCGCCACCGCCTCCTACGACCTGGCGGGGTACCTGGAGCGCATCGGTGACGCCGACGGCGCCCGCGCGGCGTACGAGCGGGCCGCCGAGGCGGCCGATCCCGACATCTGGCTGCCCGCCAAGGAGGCGCTCGGCACCGCGACCGGGCAGGAGCGCGGCTGGCACCGGCTGCGCGAGGAGGACACCGAGGGCGCGCTCGTGCTCTTCACCGAGGAGTACGGCTCGTCCGACCTGGCCCGGCTGCATGTCGCCCTCTACGAGGGGCAGATCGCCACCGCGCGGGACCTGCTGCGGCGCATCGCCGGCGGCCCGCACATCGAGCGCGGCGGGGACATGACCGTCACCGCGGCCTGCGATCGTCTCGGGGCCCGTACCGATGGCGCCACCGAGCTGTACGAGCTGGTGCTCGAGTTCGGCACGCCGAAGCAGGCGTCCCTGGTCTGCGACGAGTTCGCCCGGCTGTACGAGATGGCCGGAGAGCTCGACGCCGCCATCGAGTCGGCCCGGCCCGGGGCCGACCTACCGCCGCCGGAGGCGTACCTCGCGCTGCGCCGGCTGCCCAGCCTGCTCGCCCAGCGGGAGGACCGCGCGGGTGCCGAGGAGTACGCGCGCCGCGGCGCCGAGAGCGGCGACCCGCAGACCGTGACCATGGGCTGGTGGACGCTCGGCGACCTGGCGGTGGCGCGCGACGACCAGGCCGGTGCGGTCACCGCGTACCGCCGCGCGCTGGACACGGGGTGGACCGATGCGGAGCCGTACATCCGCATCGAGTTGGGCAAGGCGCAGCACGCGCTGGGCGAGATCGAGGGCGCGCTGCGCACCATGGAGGCGGTGCTCTCCTGCGGCGTTCCCACGCAAATGATGCAGGCCGGGATCTTCATCGGCGCGTGGATGGCCGACCAGAAGCGGCTCGCCGGGGCGGTCGAGGCGCTCGGCCAGGCCGTCCTCGCCGGGTCCGGCGACGCGCTCGCCGCGGCCGTGCGTGCCGACCGCGAGGTCGCCGACGCCGAGGAGCAGGTCCAGGAGTTCCGGGGCATGGCGCTGCGGAACCTCGGGATCGCCGCCTCGCAGGCGGAGGAGGCGGGGGAGCACGAGGTCGCCGGCCGGGCGCTGCACCTGGCCGCCGAGGGCGGGGCGTACGACGGCGCGGTCGAGCGCGCCCGGGAGTACGCGCAGGACGCCGAGGAGCGCGGCGACTGGGACGCGGTCCGCACGTACTTCAAGGCCGCCGCCGCCTTCCCGCCCGGCGACCCGCACCTGCTCATCGAGCTCGCCGACACACTCGCCGAGCGCGACCGCCGCGAGGCGATGGCGCTGCTGGAGCCGCTCGCGGCCTCCGACGACGCCTCCATCCGCCTGTCCGCCACCGCACAGCTTCTCCCCCTCCTCCAACAAGAAGGCGAAGACGACCGCGCCCTCGAAATCGCCGCCCGAGCCGCAGGCCGAGAACTAACCCCGCCCACCACCCCCGAGACGGCCCCGGCCCCCGAGACGGCCCCGGCCCCCGACCCGGCCCCGGCCCCCGACCCGGCCCCGGCCCCCGAGACGGCCGCGGCCCCGGAGACGGCCGAGCCGGCCCCAGCCGAGCCGGCCACCATTGCCCCGGCCACGGTCGATGCGGACATGGCCGAGGTCGTCTCGGTCGAAGTGGTCCCGGTCGAAGTGGTCCCGGTCGAGCCGGTCACAATCGAGCCGGACGAAATGGAGTCGGCCGCGGCCGCCCCCGCCCCGGCCGACACCGCTGGCGTTGAGTCGGCCGCAGAGGCGAGTGCTCCCGCCGAGGTCGAGTCAGCGGACGATGCGAGGACTGAGGCGTCGAGCGCCCCGGA
>WHSL01000260.1 GCA_009380095.1 Streptosporangiales bacterium
ACCGCACGCAGGCGGATCCGCTCACCATCGGCCAAATGCGGGCCGGCTGCCGCCTCATCGTCCAGGCCGAGACCCCCGCCGGACTCCGCACCGCCATCCGCACCGAACAAGCCGCCGCCGAAGCCGCCCAAGACTGACCCCCGCGTACACAAATCGGGGGAAGAATTTTGGTGCGGAAAGCGCAGGTCGCGGCATCAAATCCTTCCCCCAACTTGTTGATCTTGGGTCAGCCGGCCAGGTAGCCGCGCGCGGCGGCGTCCCTGACGAGCGCCTCCGCGTACGCGCCGAGCGCGGGCGAGCCCTCGGCGATGATCGCCACCTTCTCCAGCACCTGGTCGAGCGTGACCTTGTACTGCTGCCAGGTGCCGCCCTCGGTGTGCCAGTTGGCGAGCATCGGCGCGAGCCGGTCGATCGACTTGGCGAACCGCGCCTCGGGGGTGGCGCGCGCCTCGAACTCGTCCCACAGCGCCCGCAATCGCGTGCCCTGGTCACCGGGGAGCAGCGCGTACAGGCGGTCGGCGGCGGCCCGTTCGCGTTCGCCCTGGTCGCCCACGGCGGCCGGGTCGTAGATGAACGTGTCGCCGGCGTCGATCTCCACGATGTCGTGCACCAGTAGCATCGCGACGACATGGTCGAGATTCACGCCGGGAGGCGCGTAGTCGCCGAGGACCTGGGCCATCAGCGCCAGGTACCACGAGTGCTCGGCGTCGTTCTCCCGGCGGGAGCCGTCGACGAGGGTGTTGCGGCGGAGCACGCGTTTGAGCTTGTCGACCTCGAGCACGAATCGCAGCTGCGCGGTGAGCCGTTGGTGATCGACGTCGTTGTCCTCGACGCGCACCGGAGCGGGATCGGTCACAGGGGGAACCCTTTCTCGTCTCTCGTTGCGGTCCTATTCGATCAGTCCTCGGCCGCGAGCGAAGCAGAACCCCCGGCGAACACTGCCCCACGTTCCCGTCCGGAAGGATGGACGACTCCCAAGGAACAGAGGTTCACATGGTTGAGCGACTTGTCGTCATCGGCGGCGATGCGGCCGGGATGAGCGCCGCGTCGCAGGCACGCAGGCGGCGCGGGCCGGATGAGCTGGAGATCGTGGCGGTGGAGCGTGGCGACTTCACCTCGTACTCGGCCTGCGGCATCCCGTACCACGTCGGCGGGGACGTCCCCGAGCTGGAGTCGCTCATCGCGCGGGACCCGGAGACGTTCCGCCGGGACTACGCGATCGACGTACGGACCCGGACCGAGGCCGTCGAGATCGACCTGGACGGGCGGCGCGTACGGCTCCGCGAGCTCCCGGACGGCCCGGAGTCCTGGCTCGGCTTCGACCTGCTCATGGTCGCGACCGGCGCGGTGCCGCGGCGCCCCGCACTGCCCGGCGCCGACGCCCGCGGCGTCTTCGGCGTGCAGACCCTGAACGACGGGGTGGCGCTCGACTCCTACATCGCGCGCGAACGGCCCGCCCGCGCGGTCGTCGTGGGGGGCGGCTACATCGGCCTGGAGATGGCCGAGGCGATGATCCGGCGCGGCCTGAAGGTGGACCTCCTCGAGGCGGGTGAGCAGCCCATGGGCACGCTGGATCCGGACATGGGCGCGCTGGTGGCCGGCGCGGTGCGCGGGCTCGGTGTGGGCGTGCACACCGGCGAGCGGGTGACCGGCTTCGACACCTCCGGCGACCGGGTCACCGCGGTCCGTACGGCCGCCGCGGTCTACCCCGCCGACCTCGTCGTGCTCGGCCTCGGGGTACGGCCGAACGGCGCGCTCGCGGAGGCGGCGGGCCTGACCGTGGGGGAGACCGGCGGGGTGGTGGTGGACCGGCGGATGCGGACGACGGCCCCCGGCGTGTGGTCGGCCGGCGACTGCGTGGAGACCTTCCACCGGATCACCGGCCGGCCGGTGGCGATCGCGCTCGGCACGCACGCCAACAAGCAGGGCCGGGTGGCGGGGATCGGGATCGGCGGCGGCTACGCCACCTTCCCCGGCGTGATCGGCACCGCGGTGACGAAGGTCTGCGACATCCAGGTGGGGCGGACCGGGCTGAACGAGCGGGAGGCGGAGCGCGCCGGGTTCGCGTACGTGACCGCCTCGGTGGCCTCCACGACCCGCGCGGGCTACTACCCGGGCGCCACCGAGATGACCACCAAGGTGATCGCGGAGCGGCGCAGCGGGCGGCTGCTCGGCGCGCAGATCGTCGGCGAGGAGGGCGCGGCCAAGCGGATCGACGCGCTGGCCATCGCGGTGTGGAACGAGATGACCGTGGAGGAGATGACGGGGCTCGACCTCGGCTACGCGCCGCCGTACTCGCCGGTCTGGGATCCGGTGCTGATCACCGCGCGCAAGGCCGCGGAGCGGCTGGAGGCCGGCTGACGCGTCAGGAGTCGCGGGACGCGCAACGTGGGCAGATGCCCCAGAAGGTGACCTCGGCCTCGTCGACGAGGAAGCCCGTGTCGCTCGCCGGCCGCAGGCAGAGGGCGTGGCCGGCCACGCGGTCCACGTCCGCGACCGCCCCGCAGCCGCGGCACACGACGTGGTGGTGGTCGTCCCCGACGCGCGCCTCGTACCGCGCCGGATGGCCGGCGGGCTCGATGCGGCGGATGATCCCGGCCCTGGTCATCGCGCTGACGGCGTCGTACACCGCCTGCATGGTGACCCGGCCGGTACGGGCCCGGACCTGTCGCGTTATGGCGTCCACGTCCAGATGGTCGCCGGTGCGGATGACCTCCAGGATCGCGAGCCGGGCCGCGGTCACCCGCAGTCCCGCCGTACGCAGCCTGGTGGCGTCGTCCACGACCGCCACGGTAACCCGCTAAATCACGAATCACCCAAGATGAGGGCCCCGAGGAGCTCAGCGCAGCTCGGACAGGAAGCCGAGGAGAACGTCGAGCTCCTCCTCGGTGTTGTAGTAGTGCACGGAGGCCCGTACGACGGCCGGCTCGCCACGGGTCAGGTCGTACCGGAACTCCTGGACCGACGCGGTCGTGTTGATCTTCCGCTCGCCCAGCCGGGCCACCAGGGCGGCAACGTCGTGGCCCTTCTTGGTGAACGTGACCAGGCCGCTCCGCTCGGCGCCGCGGTCGTGCACGGTCACCCCGGGCACCTCGGCGAGCCGGGTGCGCAGCGTCTCCGCCAGCCTGGCCACCCGCTCCCGGATGTCCGCCACGCCGAGCTCCAGCGCGTACTCCGCGGCGGCGCCGAGCCCGAGCACCGACGCCGGCGAGCGCTCGAAGGACTCGAAGCGCCGCGCCCCGGGCGCGATCTCGTAGCTGGCCGGGCCGGTCCAGGAGGCCGACCAGTCGTTCAGCATCGCCGGGCGGAGCCGGTCCAGCGCCTCGGGGGCCACGTACAGGAAGCCGATCCCGCGCGGCCCGCGGAGGTATTTGCGGCCCGTCGCGGCGAGCATGTGCACGCTCATGGCGCGGACGTCCAGCTCGATCTGGCCGACCGACTGCGTCGCGTCGAGCAGGAACAGCGCCCCGGCGGCACGCGCCCGCCTGCCGACCTCGGCGGCCGGGTTGACCAGGCCGTTGTGCGTGGGCACGTGGTTGATCGCGACGATCTTGACCCGCTCGTCGAGCAGCTCGTCGAGCGCGTCCAGGGAGATCTGGCCGTGGTCGTCGTCCGGCACCACCACGATCTCCGCCCCGCAGCCGGTGGCGACCTGGATCATCGCGATCGCATTGCTCTCGTACTCGCTGGTGGTGGTGAGGATGCGGTCCCCCTCACCCAGCGGCACCGCGTAGAAGGCCTGGTCCCAGGCGCCGGTGGAGCTGTCGCTGAGCGCGATCTCGGCCGGCTCGGCGCCGATCAGCCGGGCCAGCGAGGCGTACGTGCCGGCGAGCCGCTCGGCCTGCACCCGCTCCGCCTCCCGGCTGCCGATCCGGTACTCCAGCTCGAGGTGGCGCGTCACCGCGTCGTAGACGGGACGTGGCTGGAGGGCGGCACCGGCGTTGTTGAGGTGCACCACCTCGGCACAGCCGGGAGTGTCGGCGCGGACCCGGGCGACATCGATGGGCATGGGCTCCTCCTCGGAAGGCTCCTGGAACGCGACGCCTGGCGTTCCCCCGATCCTCCCGCATCCCGTCAACCGCCCCCGCACCGCGGCCCGGATCCTCCCGAAGCGCCCTCCGGACCGTTTTCCGGAACGCCTTCCGAGTCGCGGGTCTGGTCCACCTACGCCGCCGCGCACGGTACCTTTCTTTCGCTGGGATCGAGCGCCGTATGTCACGTTCGCGCCTCGCCCGCGGCATTTGTGGATCTTGACCGAGGGAGAGGCGCAGGTGGCGGTATGGGGTGGGCGTCGTGCCATCGGAGCCGCTTTCCTTGGTCTCTCCCTGTTCGCGGCGAGTGCCTGCGGCTCGGGCGCGGAGGCCGGTGAGGACGGCGGCCCATCGCCCGCGAGCCTCGACAAGGCCGGCGAGTCGGCCAGCCCGTCCACCGAGCCGAGGAAGCCGATCACCCTTGCCTTCGCCGGGGACCTGAGCTTCCAGGGCACACTCCGGAAACGGCTCGACGACCCCGCCCGGGCCCTCGGGCCCGCCGCCTCCGCGCTCGGCCGGGCGAACCTCTCCATGGTCAACCTGGAGACCGCGGTCACCTCGGTCGGCATCCCCGCCCCCAAGCCGACGGCGTTCCGCGCGCCCAAGTCCGCGTTCACCGCGCTCCGCGAGGCCGGGGTGGACGTCACCACCATGGCCAACGACCACGGCATGGACTACGGGCAGACCGGCCTGCGGGACACGCTGCGGGAGATCGACAGGGCCGGTCATCCGGTGGTCGGGGTGGGCCAGGATGCGGCGGACGCCTTCCGGCCGTACATCGCCACCGCCAAGGACTCCCGGGTCGCCTTCATCGCCGCCACCCAGCTCTTCGACGAGAACCTCGCCGGCGCCTGGACCGCTTCGGCCGCGCAGGGCGGCATGGCCTCCACCCGGGACCTGGCGCGGTTGCTCGCGGCGGTCAGGGAGGCGCGGGCCAAGGCCGACGTCGTCGTGGTCTACCTGCACTGGGGCCGGGCGTCGTCCGGCTGCCCGTCGCCCGAGCAGCGGCGGCTCGCCGACGAGCTGCTCGCGGCCGGCGCGGACGTGCTGGTGGGCGCGGGTTCCGGCGTGATCCAGGGCGGCGGGTACGTGCCCGGCGGGTTCGTCCAGTACGGGCTCGGCACGTTCCAGGCCGAGGGGGCCCAGGGCGCGGCGGCGCGCTCGGGCGTGCTCACGCTCACCCTCACCCTCACCGGCCGGTCGGTGACGTCCGTGAAGTGGGAGCCGGTGGAGCTCAAGGGCGGCGTGCCGCACCTGGTGAAGGGTGCGGCCGCGACGGCCGCCGTACGGGACTGGGCGGCGCTGCGCGGCTGCGCCGGGGTCGAGGCCTCCGCGACCCCCCGGTGATCAGCCCGAGTGGGTCAGGTGCCGCAGGAACCACTCGGTGAGCGCCTTGTCCGCGAGCACCGGGCCCGGAGACGGCGGCGCGGGCTCCAGGCCCGGCTCCGGCCCCAGCGGGTGCGCGAGGTCCGGCACCACGATGTGCCGCAGCCGGCCGCTCTCGCCGTAGTGCCGGCGCAGCGCGTCGTACAGCGCGGCGCCGTGCTCGGGGCGGACCACGTCGTCCCGCTCGCCGTTGACGATCATGATCGCGGTCTGCGGGGTGCGCGCGGCCAGCTCGGCGCCGCGGCCGGTGAAGTCGAGCCAGGCGGCGATCTCACGGGCCTCGTCGGTCCACCGGTACGGGCGGCGCTGCAGTCGGGGCAGCACCGGCGCCGGTGCGATGATCGCGTTGACCAGGCCGGCCGCGGCCACCGGCACCCGGCTCTCGGCGAGCGCGAGCAGGGCGGCGGTGCCTCCGGCACCCGCCCCGGCCAGCCCGATCGGACCCTGGCCGATGGGCAGCGTGGTGCGGAGGTCGGCCACCATGCGGGCCAGCTCGGCCGCCGCCTGCTCCACCACCGGGCCGAACAGTTCGAGCAGGTAGTCGCTGTCCCAGCGGCGCTCGAGCTCGGCGTGACCGCCCTCCGGCAGCCGGCCGCCGAACAGCGGCAGCCCGGGATACACCCGCCAGGCGGGGACCTTCGCCATCGGCAGCGACCCGGCCAGCGCGGCCTCGCTGCGCGGCGGGCCGAACGCGTGCCAGGCCACGATCAGCGGCGCCGTCGCCACGCCGCCCGCCGGGGGCAGCGCCAGGTACGGAATCCCGGCCGCGACGCCGGTGGTCGCCTCGTCGAACGTCAGAATGTCGGTCACGCCGGCCCTCCCCTAGCCAGGTCCATGCTGACATCTCACGGAGGTGTTTCCGGCCGACTTGACGGAATAGGCGCCCTATGACGCATTCCGTCCACCGTCAGGGCGATTGCCCACCGTTCGTGGAGGGTGCGGGACGCGGCCGGGGCCCGTACGGTCAGCGGCGGCCGGCGAGGCGCCAGGTGGCGGGCAGCAGGGCGGAGGCGGCGGCGATCTTCAGCGCGTCGCCGAGCAGGAACGGGACCACGCCCAGCATCAGCGCCTGGCCAAGACCGCTGCCGGTGGCGACCATCAGGTACGGAACGCCGAACGCGTAGATCGCCAGCAGGCCGAGCGTCATCGTGGCGGCCGTACGGAGCGGGGACCTGTCACCGCCCCGGGCGGCGAGCCCGCCCACGACCGCGCCCGCCAGCACGAACCCGAGGATGTAGCCGAAGCTCGGCATCCCCGCGCCGGACATCCCGTCGGTGAACCACGGCACCCCGGCCACCCCGGCGAGCAGGTAGAACGCCATGCCCAGTACGCCGCGGAGCGGGCCCAGCGCGGCCGCGGCGAGCAGCACCGCGAAGGCCTGCATGGTCAGCGGCACCGGCGTGAACGGGAGCGGCACGGCCACCTGGGCCGCGATCCCCACGAACACGGCGGAGCCGGTCACCAGCGCGACGTCGCGGGTGAGCCGCCCGGGCAGGGCGTCGGCGAGTACCAGCGGCCGCTCCGCGGCGATCTGGGCGTTGGACACGGTCTCTCCCTCGATGGCGTCCGAAATGCCAGCAACCACCCGAATCTAACGACGCCCCACCGCCCCCTCGCCGCCCACCCCCACCCGCCGACGCGCGGGGGCGCCCCTCCAACAAATTGGGGGAAGGATTTTGAAGCCGCGACCTGCGGTTCTGTCTCCAAAATCCTTCCCCCAACTTGTTGATCTTGGGTTAGTCGTCGGAGCCGGAGCCGGAGCCGGAGCCGGAGCCGGAGCCGGAGCCGGAGCCG
>WHSL01000214.1 GCA_009380095.1 Streptosporangiales bacterium
GGCCGACATGTTCCAGGGGCTCGCGGCCCTGGACAAGTTCGCTGATGTGAGCATTGACCTCGTTGGACGATCGCTGCGGCCCCATGAGTGATCCGGAACTCACGTTGGCCGTGACGCGCCGGGACGTTATCCAGAGTGTTCGAGGTCGGCCTCGATCCGTGCGGCCGTGGCGAGCAGCTCGGGAAGCCACTCGCGGCGCATGACCTCCACCGGCGCTCGGGTGACGTGGGCGGAGAGGTTGACGGCCGCCACCACGGACGGGCGGTCGTCGCGTACGGGTGCCGCGATCGAGCGCATGTCGTCGAACAGCTCCTGGTCGGCGATGGCCCATCCCTGCCGGCGTACGCGGTCGATCTCCTCGGTCAACTCGCGCGGGTCCACGATGGTCGCCTCCGTGAGGCTCCGGAGGTCGGCCCGGGAGAGGTGGTCGGCAACCTCGGCCGGCGACGATCCCGCCAGCATCACCCGGCCGGTGGAGGTGGCGTAGGCGGGTGCCCGGGCGCCCACCGCGATCGACTCGCTCAGGATGCGGCCACCGTTCACCCGCCCGACGTACAGGACGTCGAAGGCGTCCAGCACGGTGAGCGAGGCGGTCTCGCGGACCTTCTCCGCCAGTGCCTCCAGGTGCGCCAGCGCGATCTCGGGCAGCCGGAGGCTGGACAGGTAGGCGTTGCCGAGCTCGAGCAGCCGTGGGCGCAGTGCGAACGTGCGGCCGTCGAACTGGACGTAGCCGAGGTCGAGCAAGGTCAGCAGGAAACGGCGTGCGGCGGCGCGAGCGAGTCCGGTGCGGCGTGCCACCTCGGTGAGCGTGAGGCGCGGCGAGCCGGGGTCGAAGGCGCGCAGCACCGCGAGCCCGCGCTGCAGGGCCTGGACGTGGTGGTCCTCGCGTTCCCCGGGTGCGGGCATGTCTCCTCCTGGTGCCGTGCCGGCCGCTCTGATGTGTGGCCGGCCGTCGCTCGTGGATGGGTGTCCCGTCATGAGCCGATGGGCCGTGGACGGTAGAGCGACGGGTAGACCTGCAGGTCCGCCTCGATCCCGGTAGCGGTGGCCCGGAGCGGTTCGAGCAGGGTGCGCAGGGTCTGCTCCACGGGTACGCGGGTCGTGTGGGTGGACGTGTTGAGCGCGCCGACCAGCCGGCCGTGTCGCCATCGCAGCGGGATGGCGACGGCCACGACTCCTTCCTCGAGCTCTTGGTCCACCAGTGACCAGCCCTGGGCGCGGACCTTCATCAGCTCGGCGTGCAGCGCGACCGGGTCGACGATGGTGGCGGGGGTCAGGGGCCGCAGGACCGCCCGTTTCAGGTAGGCATCGAGCTCGTCGTCGGGAAGCCCGGCGAGCAGCACCCGTCCGGCCGCGGTGGCGAAGGCGGGGAGGCGGCTTCCCACGTTGACCGCGAGGGTCATGGGCCGGCTCGCGCTCGCCCTGGCGAGGACGATGTTGTCGTCCCCGTCGAGCACGGTGAGCGAGGACGAGGCCCGGAGCTCGTGGGCGACCTCGTCCAGGTACGGCTGGACGATCTCGGCCAGCGACAGGTTGGAGAGCTGGGGGTAGCCGATGGACAGGACGCTGGGCAGCACCTCGAACACCCCGTTGTCGCCGGAGAGGTAGCCGAGCTCGACCAGGGTGAGCAGAAAACGGCGGGCGGCCGCCGGGCTGAGCTGTGCCGCGCGGGCGACCTCGCTCAGGGTCAGCCTCGGGTGCTCCGCGTCGAACACCTTGATGACCGACAGCCCGCGCTCCAACGACTGGACGAACTCCGGTGAGCGCTCACCCCGGCGCGCTGCGATCATCCCCGTCCTTTCGGGTTGGCACGGATCCAGCCTGCCGCACCCGGTAGGGTTTTCGCCCGTGCGCTGACCGAACCGAGTGCGTATCTCGAAGTCGGTGTTCCATTTTACGTGGTGCGTGTGTCTTCCCGTTCTTGACGTTCCAGGAATCACCTGCGTAGCTTGTGGGAACCCAATACGTACAATGTTCGGATAGTGAAGACTGCCCATGGATGGTGTCGGAGTCGCCCGGGCGCCGCGAGGGTTCTCGGCGGCGGGATTCGGCACGGCCCTCGCCCTCGCGATGGGCATCGGCCCGCTGGCGACGTACGTGATCAGCGCGACCGGCCCTCTGGTGACCGCGGGCCTGGACCTCAGCCGCACCCAGCTGGGGTCGATCGCCACCGTGACCTTCCTCGCGGCCGCGCTCGCCTCGGTGCTGGCCGGCCGTGCCGTGGACGTCTTCAGCGCGCGGGCCGTCATGGTGCTGCTGTTCATCGGTGCCGGCGTGGCGCTGCTGGCCGTCGCGGCCGCGCCGTCCTACACCTGGCTGCTGCTGGCGGTGACGGTCTCCGGTGCCTTTCAGGCGCTGTCCAACCCGGTGACCAACCAGCTGATCTCGGCGAACGTGCCCGAGGGCAGGCGCGGCGTGCTGATGGGCGTCAAGCAGTCGGGTCTGTCCGCCGCGGTCGTGGGCGGGGTCGGGCTCGCCGCGCGCATCTACTGGGGACGCGTCGCCGACCGAATGCGGCGCCCGCACCAACTGCTCGCGCTGCTCGCGGTGGTCCAGGTCAGCGAGCTGAGCGTGGTCGGGGCCGCTTCCGGGGTTCTCGCCCTCGGGCAGTATCTGGGCTTCGCTGTCGGCCCCGTGTCCCTGGGGGCCGTCGTTGACGGCCTCGGCACCTACACCCCCGGCTGGGCGTCGGTGGCGGTCGTCTACGCCGCCGCGACCGGCCTCGTACTGCTGTGGCGTGGCAGGGACGGCCCCGGAGTCGCTTCCGCATCGACCCCCATGACGTCGCCGGTGCCCGGCACCCCGCACCGCGGGCAGCGCCCACGGCCCGGCCGGCAGGAAGGCTGAACATGCTGACGAGGGACAAGAACGAGCTGCTTGTCAGGACCGGTCCCGGTACCCCGATGGGCGCGCTGTTCCGCCGCTACTGGATCCCGGCGCTACTGGCCGAGGAGATCCCCGATGCCGACTGCCCGCCGGTCCGGGTGAAGCTGCTGGGCGAGGAGCTGATCGCCTTCCGCGACACCAACGGGCGCATCGGGCTTCTCGACGAGTTCTGCGCGCACCGCACCGCGTCGCTGTTCTTCGGGCGCAACGAGGAGTGCGGGCTGCGGTGCTCGTACCACGGGTGGAAGTACGACATCGAAGGCAACTGCGTCGACACGCCCTCCGAGCCCGAGACGTCCACGTTCAAGGACCGGATCAAGCTCAAGGCGTACCCGTGTGTAGAGCTCGCCGGCATCGTGTGGACCTACATGGGCCCGCCCGAACACCGCCCCGCGCTCCCCGAGCTGGAGTGGGTGAGGCTGGACGCCGACCGGCGGTTCGTCTCCAAGCGCTGGCAGGAGTCGAACTACCTGCAGGCGATGGAGGGCGGGATCGACTCCAGCCATGTCTCGTTCGCGCACCGCTACAACATCGACAACGACCCGATGCACGCCGGGACCGAGGGGCTGAAGTACCTCAAGTCCGACACCCGGCCGAAGTTCGAGGTGGCCGAGTCCGACGGCGGGCTTGTCATCGGGGCGCGTCGATTCGTCGACGAGGAGTCGTACTACTGGCGGATCACCCAGTGGATCATGCCGTGGTACACGATCATCCCGCCGTTCGGCACGCACAACCCAATGGGCGGCCACGCCTGGGTGCCCATCGACGACGAGAGCTGCTGGGCCTGGAGCATCAACTACCACCCGACGCGCGCGCTGAACGAGGTGGAGCTGGCGACCATGCGGGCCGGCGAGGGCATCCACGTCAAGTACATCCCCGGCACCTATCGGCCGCTGGCCAACAAGTCCAACGACTACCTCATCGACCGGCAGGCGCAGCGGGAGCACCGCTCGTTCAGCGGGGTCGAGGGCATCTCCGCACAAGACTTCTCCCTGCAGGACAGCATGGGCGCCATCGTCGACCGCACCAAGGAGCGCCTCGGCACCAGTGACGCGGCGATCATCCTCGCCCGCCGCCGGCTACTCGACGCCCTCAAGCTGATGGGCGGCGCCCGGCCACTGCCCGGCGCCGCCCCCGAGCACCAGCGCGTGCGATCCGCCTCTCTCGTGCTGCCCAACTCCGTGCCGTTCCAGGAGGGCGCGCACGACGCGCTCGTCGCCGTGCCCGGACAGGATTTCGTCTCCATCTGAAGCAGTGGGTCTCGCGCGAGCGGGAGACCCGGAGGGAAGGAACGACCGACATGAAGCCGATCATCAGGATGGCCGGTGCCGGGACGGCGGTGCTCACCGCGTCCGCACTGCTCGCCGCTTGTGGCGGCGGGGGGACCACGGAGGCCGGTGACTCCTGCTCCGGGCAGAAGATCACGGTTGGCATCACCAGCAGTTCCAGCGACGCCCCTCTATATGTCGCGCAGCGGAAGGGCTACTTCAAGAAGCAGGGCCTGACGGTCACGTTCCAGCCCTTCGACTCGGCCGCCAAGATGATCGCCCCGCTCGGCTCGGGCCAGCTGGACGTCGGCGCCGGCGCGCCGTCCGCCGGTTTCTACAACGCCGTGTCCCGCGGGCTGCCGCTGCGCATCGTGGCCGACAAGGGCTCGATGCCGAAGGACTACGGCTACATGCCGGTGATGGTCCGGAAGGCCCTGGTGGATTCCGGGAAGGTCAAGACGGCCGCCGACTTGAAGGGACTCAGGGTCGCCGAACCGGCGAAGGCCACCGCGACCTCGTCCACGCTGGCCGCGTACCTGCAGGGCGGGGGGCTGAAGTACAACGACGTCCAGCACGAGTACATCGGCTTCGCCCAGCATGTGGTCGCATTCCAGAACGGCGCGATCGATGCGAGCCTCACCACCGAGCCCTCCGCCACCGTCGCGGAGAAGGCGGGCGTCGCGGTGCGAATCGCGACGCCTCCGGACTTCTACGACAAGCAGCAGCTTGCCGTACTCCTCTACAACGGCAAGTTCGCCGAGCGGAAGAACATCGGCACCTGCTTCATGACCGCCTACCTGCAAGGCGCTCGCGACTACATGGCCGCCTTCGACGAGGGCAAGCTGGTCGAGGGCGCCAAGGGCGACGAGATCGTCAAGGTCGTCACGTCCGCGACCGGCCTCAAGCCCGCCATCTACAGCGCGAGCGTCCCGAACTACGTCGACCCGAACGGGGCGGTCAACATCGCGGGCCTCAAGCGTGACTACGCCTTCTTCAAACAGCAGGGCCTGCTGCAGGGCGACGTCGACGTCGCCAAGCTGGTCGACCCCTCCTTCGCCAAGGCCGCGGTGGCCAAGCTTGGCGACTCTTGACCCGCCGGTTCCCAGCCCGCGCCGCTGTCGAGAGGAGGATGGGCATGTCCGCCACTGACGCCGTTGCCAAGGACGACCTGAGCCCAGATCGGCAAGCGGCCGCGCCGAAACGGCGGCGCGGGCTCGGCCGGGGCGGCCGGGACCTGGCGCTCACCGTCCTGAGCCCCATCGCCTTGCTGCTCGTCTGGGAGGCGCTGGTACGCGGCGGGATCCTGGACGCGCGGTTCTTCCCCGAGCCCAGCAGCATCATCGGCCAGATGTGGATGATGATGGACAGCGGCGAGCTCTGGACGCATATCGGGGCGAGCATGCAGCGGCTGTTCCTTGGGTTCTGGCTCGGTCTCGTCCCGGGCCTGGCTCTGGGCATCGTCATGGGCCTGAGCCGTCCGCTGCGCGCGGCGCTCGGACCGCTCGTCTCCGGCACGTACCCGATTCCCAAGAGCGCGCTGCTGCCACTCATCCTGCTGATCTTCGGGCTGGGTGAGATGTCGAAGATCGTCATGGTGGCGATCGGCGTGTTCTACCCGGTGGTGCTGAACACGATGGCCGGCGTCATGCAGATCCAGCCGATCTACTACGACGTCGCCAAGAACTTCGGCGCCCGCCGCTGGCGGGTGTTCCGCACCGTCGCCCTGCCCGGCGCGATGCCCAGCATCATGACCGGCGTCGAGCTGGGCACCGGGCTCGGGCTGATCCTGATCGCCATCGCCGAGATGGTCGGGGCCAAGGACGGCCTCGGATTCATGATCTGGAACGCCTGGGAGCTGTACTCCGTGGAGACCATGTACGTCGGTCTCCTGGTCATCGCGGTGATCGGCTACGGGCTCTCCGTGCTGATCTCGGGCATCTCCCGTCTCGTCATGCCATGGAGGGCGGACCGATGAGCGCCGGCCCACAGGTCGTGCACACAGAAACCGGCGCGGCGGACGTCAAGGTCGCGCTGCGCGGGGTCACCAAGCGGTTCGGCTCCGGCGGCCGGGGTATCACCGCGCTCGAGGAGCTGACGCTCGACATCCCCCGCGGCGAGTTCTTCATGATCGTCGGGCCGAGCGGCTGCGGGAAGACCACGCTGCTGCGGATCCTGGCGAACCTGGAACAGCTCACGGCCGGTGAGATCCACATTCGCAGGGCCGCCGAGGACCGGCCGCAGAACTCCATGGTCTTCCAGGGCGACTCCATCTTCCCGTGGATGACCGTGTGGGCCAACACGTCCTACGGGCTGCGCATGCGGGGCGTGCCGGCGAGCGAGACCCGCGAAATCGTCGGCCATTACCTGGAGAAGACGGGGCTCACCGCCTTTCGCGACTCCTACCCGCATGAGCTGTCCGGCGGCATGCGCCAGCGGGTGTCCATCGCGAGGGCGTTCGCGAACGACCCTGATGTGCTGCTCATGGACGAGCCGTTCTCCGCGCTCGACGAGCAGAACAGGACGCTGTTGCAGGGAGAGCTGTTGCGGATCTGGGACGAGACGCGCAAGACGGTCGTGTTCATCACCCATTCCGTCGACGAGGCGGTGACGCTCGGCGACCGGATCATGGTGATGACCGCGCGTCCTGGGCGGGCCAAGGTCTTTGTGGACGTTCCGTTCGAGCGCCCGCGCGATGTCCTGGAACTGCGGCATCGGCCGGAGTACGGGGAGATGGTGTACGACATCTGGCAGCACCTGCGCGACGAGGTCGACCGCAGCCAGCAGGCACAGA
The DNA here is from genome assembly GCA_009380095.1 of Streptosporangiales bacterium. Classification (GTDB taxonomy): domain Bacteria; phylum Actinomycetota; class Actinomycetes; order Streptosporangiales; family Streptosporangiaceae; genus WHSL01. The sequence continues at coordinate 6,946 of WHSL01000214.1, forward strand.
GCACCCCGCCGGCACGGGGGCTGATGCAGCGGCTCACGCGGCGTGGTGGCAGGTGATCGTGGTGGCCCGTCCTCCTGACACCCATGCCCTCGCGTCCGTCGCACTCGGCGACGGCCGCGCGGAGACGCGTACGTTCCCGCTGCGCGACTGCCCACCGGACGCGGGCTGGCTGCGGGTGGAGGCGAGCGGCGTCTGCGGCACCGATGTCGGGCTGTTCACCGGCGCACTCGACGAGCCCTGTGTCCTGGGGCACCACGTGCTCGGCCAGGTCGCGGCCCTCGGCGACGTGGCGGCGTCCCGGTGGGCACTGCGGCCGTCAGATTGGGTGGTCCTTGAGGAGTACCTCCCGTGCGGCCGGTGCGCGATGTGCCATACGGACCGGTACCGCCTCTGCCCGGACACCGATCTGTGGAAGGGCGGGCGCCGGATCGGTCTGGTGGGCACCACGGAGGAACCCGGTCTCTGGGGTGGCAACGCGCAGTACCTCCACCTGCCGCCGAACGCCGTACTGCACCGTATCCCCGGAGGCCTGGCGCCGGGCCTGGCCGTGTGGGCGCTTCCCCTCGCCAACGCGCTTGACTGGGTGCTCGGCGCAGGACGGCTCGGCGACGGCGAGACGATCGTGATCCTCGGCCCCGGCTACCACGGGATCGCCGCGGCGGCGGTGGCGCGATACGCCGGCGCGAAGCACGTCGTGGTGTGCGGTCTGCCCCGAGACCGGGCCCGGTTGAGGTTCGCCGAGTCCCTCGGCGCCACCACACTGGAGCTGGGGGACGACGACCTCGCCGGTACGGTCGCCGGGCTGACCGGCCGGCCGGGTGCGGACGTCGTACTCGATCTCGCGGCATCCCGGCCGGAGACGCTGGGCGACAACATCCGGCTGCTCGGCCACGGCGGCCGCCTGGTGCTCGCCAGCCCGAAGTCTCCCGCCTTGGCGGGCGTGGACACCACGGCACTGATCCGCCTCACCGCCGGCATCGTGGGGGTACGCGGCCGCAGTCCGCAGCGCGTACAGGAGAGCATCGCACTGCTGCAGCGCGGCGGACTGGGGCTGGAGCAGGTGCCCACCGAGGAGATTCCGCTGTCGGAGGTGGGCTCGATGCTGGGACGCCTGGCCGCCGGAGAAGGGCCGGACACGCCCCATGTCGTAGTGCGGCCGTGGCTGGACGGCTGATGGCATCGTCGGGAAATGGAGGGTCGGCGATGAACACCGCGAGGCGCTTCTACGAGGCACGCGTCCTGGTCATCCCGCATGGACCATCCGCCCTCGCGACCGAGGCGGACATGCGGGAGCTCGGGCTCGACGGCGTCATGACGCTGCATCCTCCCGCCGCCGACGCGGGCGGTTCCACGGGCCACCGGCTCCGGCCCCTGGCGAACAGCGGCTGGGCCCCGCCGACGACGGTGGACCGCCTGGGCGACGCCGTCACGGGGACCGACATCGTCGTGCTGCTCACGGCCGACCTGGCCGAAGTGGACGCCGCCGCCTGCCACATCGCCGCCGAGGCCGCACGCGCGAAAGGTGCCATGATCGCGGCGCTGGTCATCCGGCCGGACCCCGCCGGTACCGCGGCCGGCGACACCGCGATGGCGGCCCTGCGCGCCGCCGCCGACATGGTGGTGATCGTGCGCGGGCCGGGGCTCGCCGGCGCCTTCCTCGACGTTCTGCGTGGAGGACGACGCGAAACTGCTACGGCGGGCTGACCACCTGGGCCGGACGTCGCAGCTGGGCGGCGTTGCCGGACGCCTGCGGTGCGACGGGCGCCGCGCTTTCGTTCGCATGTGAGCTGCTCGAAGGACTCGAAGTCGATGCCGAGCGCATGTCCGCGAATCTCGACGCGCAGCGCGGCTACCCCATGTCAGGGCCCAGATATCCCAGCCCCGGCCTGTGCCCCCAACGGTGGTCAACCTTCGCCCCCCGGCCAGTCACTATGGCGCTCGGCACACCAGGCTCACGTAGCGCCAGGGACTGTCCGAAAGTCTATGGGTGGGGCAGCGTTAGACCGTCTAGGCGGAGACACGGTGACCACTACCCATGGATGGGAAAGCATCATCGGCCGGGAGCAGCGTGCTCCCGATTTGCTCCCGGTGCGGGCTCCAACTGCATCGAAAACAAGATCCCCAGGTCGGCCGCAAGCCGCTGACCTGGGGATCCGTGGTGGGCGATAGAGGATTTGAACCTCTGACCTCTTCCGTGTCAGGGAAGCGCTCTCCCCCTGAGCTAATCGCCCAAAACCAAACAACCCAAAAAGACCCACCCCCGAACAAACCCCAACCAACAGGAACCAAAGAACCCGGGAAGGGGGGTCCGGGGGGACGAAGTCCCCCTGGGCGGGGGATCCGGGGGTCGCCCCCCGGGCCAACACAACGCGAGGCCAAGGCGAGGAAGCCCAAGGCTTCCGAACACAAGACACCGCCACGCGAGCGGACGAC
>WHSL01000333.1 GCA_009380095.1 Streptosporangiales bacterium
GATCCCGCCGCAGGAGCTGGCGGACTATCTCACCGCCAAGCCGGAGGTCCTCGCCGCGGCCACGCCGAACCCGCCGACGCCGGAGTTCCTCGCCGACCGGTACCGGGAGTCGACGAGCGCGGCCCGGGTGCTGTGGGGCGGTCCGTACGACCGCAAGCTGCGGCGCTGGCTGCACCGGATCACCGTACCCACGCTCCTGCTCTGGGGCGACGCCGACCGGCTCGTACCCGCCGGGCAGTGCGACGCCTGGGCGGAGCTCCTTCCCGAGGTGGAGCAGCGGATCCTGCCGGGCGTCGGCCACCTGCTCTTCGACGAGTCCCCCGAGGCGGTGGCGGCCGTCGCCGAGTTCGCCGCCGCGTCCACCGCTCACGCCTGATCCCCTCCTTCCCGGCGACGCGGCCCGAGTCGGCCAGTTATGTGGGGGTTCGGGCCGCTAGTGTCGCCCAGGTACGTGGACACAGGGGGGAACGCATGGGCGGGACATCGGGGACCATTCCGGCCGGAGCGCCGCGGGTGGCGATCGTGGGCGGCGGGATCGGCGGGCTCGCGGCCGCGCTGTGCCTGCGTACGGCGGGGATCGACGCGACCGTGTACGAACAGGCGGACGGGATCGTGGCGGCGGGGGCGGGGACCACGGTCACCCCCAACGCCGTACGGCTGCTGCGGCGGATGGGGCTCGCCGAGGAGTTCGAGCGGCGGGCCGTCCGGCTCGAACAGGGCTGGGAGATGCGGCGCTGGGAGACCGGCGAGGTACTGTTCGTCCAGGAGATGGGCGAGCGCTGCCGGGAGATGTACGGCGAGCCCTGCTACACCGCGCACCGCGGCGACCTGCTCGGCGTGCTGGCCGGCGCGGTCCCGTCGGAGACGCTGCGGCTCGGCGCCACGGTCACCGAGGTCGCCGACGAGAGCGACCGGGTACGGCTGACCGTCCAGACCCGCGCGGGCACGGAGACCGTGATCGCGGACGCCGTGATCGCCGCCGACGGGATGCGTTCCACGCTGCGGGAGACCGTGGTCGCGGCGGCGGACCCGGAGTTCTCCGGGGACAGCGCGTTCCGCTGCCTGATCCCCGCGGAGAAGGTGCCGGCGTTCGCGCGGCGGCCCGTACAGACGCTGTGGCTCGGGCCGGGGCGGCACTTCGTGCACTATCCGGTGTCGGCGGGGCGGCTGATCAACATCGTGGCGATCGTGCCGGCCGGCGAGTGGCGCGAGGAGTCGTGGATCGCGGACGGGCGCGTCGCCGACCTCGTCGCGGAGTTCGACGGCTGGAGCCCGCGGCTCGGCGAGCTCATCGGCGCGGTCACCGCGGTGAAGCGCTGGGCCCTGTACGACCGCCGCCCGCTGCCGCGGTGGACGCGCGGCCGGTTCACGCTGCTCGGCGACGCCGCCCACCCGATGCTCCCGTACTACGGCCAGGGCGCCAACCAGGCCATCGAGGACGCGGCCGTGCTCGCGCTCTGCCTGCGCGACGTGGCACCCGGCGACCTGCCGGCGGCGCTGCTCCGGTACGAGGAGATCCGCCGCCCGCGGGCCTCCCGGGTGCAGGAGATGAGTCACGGGAAGCGCGAGGTCAACCACATGCCGGACGGTCCCGCGCAGCGCGCCCGGGACGCGGGATTCGCCGGGCGGTCGCCGCTGGCCGCGAACGCCTGGGTCTACGGGCACGACGCGGAGGCCGAGGCCCACGGCTTCCTCGCCGGTCAGCCCGCCTGACCGTCGGCGGTCAGCGGGTCAGGGGGTCAGCGCGGGAGCAGCGGGCCGAGGGGGCCGAGGTCGAGGTTGAGGTCCTCGGCGGTGATGCCGTACCGGTCGCGCAGGGTGGCCATCCGGTCGTCCAGCAGCATCAGCGTCATGCCGATGCGCTCCTCCTCGTCCTCGGTGAGGCCGCCCCCGTCCACACGGCGCAGCGCCTGCCGCTCCATCAGCTGCCGCAGCAACTCCACCACGGTCAGCACGAGCTTCATCAGGTCCCGCTCGACCGTGTCCCGGTCCATCGTGATCCGCCGCCCGCGGGCGGGGTCCTCGGTCACCATGCCAATGTCTCCTCTCCGCGCACCGAGGAGATCAGCGCGCGCAACGAGATGTGCACGAGGTCCACGTCGGCGATGGTGAGCGTCAGGTCTCCGGTGACCACCACGCCCCCCGCGAGCAGCCGGTCCAGCAGGTCGACGAGCGCCACCTCTCGCCCCGCAACCGCGGTCCGGTCGGCGGCGGCCGCCCCGTCGCCACCCACGACCGGCGCCCCGGTGCCGGCCTCGACAACGGCGGGCCTCACCGTCCCGCCTCCAAGGTCTCGGCGGCGCGGGCCGGGACCGTGAACGAGTACGGCGCCCAGGGCCCGGTGAGCTCGAGGCGGGTGCCGGGGAGGGAGCCCGCCAGGCCGCGGGCCACCGCGGTGAAGTCCGTCGTCCGCTCCACCGGGACCAGGTAAGCCGCGTTCAGCACGTTCTCCCCCGGCGCGCCGGACAGCTGCCGGTTCTGCGGCCGGTGCACGCGGACCTCGTCGGCGAGCGCGGCGAGCTCGGCGTCGGCGCGCGCCGCCAGCTCGGCGGCGTTCCGCCATATCTCGTCCCGCGAGTGCCGCTCCTCCCGCCGGCGCCGCAGGTAGTCCCGTCCCGAGCCGCTCCCGGCGGCGCCCCCGCCGGCCCCCGCGGAGCCGGTGGGGCCGCCGGAGACCCGGACGCCGGGGGACGGGGTGGCGTCCGGGTCCGCATATACCTTGACGCCCCATTCGGCGTGCCCGTCGACCCGGTCCAGCGCCGCGCCGAACCGCTCGCGCTCCTCGCGCAGCAGGCTCCGCACCCGGTCGTCGTTCCGGTACACGGTGGCGAGCCGCAGCGGCAGCACCACGCTGCGGACGGCGACCGCGTCGATCACCTCGTGGTGCGCGCGGGCCAGCCGCTCGAGGGAGTCCATGGAGTTCAGCCGGGAGCGCAGCGCCGCCTCGTCGAAGTCCCCCTCCGGCACCGTGCTGACCACGACGGCAAGGTCGTCCTCGGCCACCCGGTGGACGCCGGTCCCGGCGACCCCGCCCACGGCCGGCACATCGGCCGGGTCGAGGCCGCGAGTGACCGCGTACGCATAGCTGACCCGGGGGTGCTCAGTCATGCCGGACCACCGCCGCCGTCTCCGGCGCGACCGCGTGGCGGATCCCGTCGCCGTTCGCCGAGGGGGCCGCCTCCAGCTCGGCGACCCGTTCGCGCAGCAGCCGGTTCTCCTCCGAGAGGTCCCGGTCCCGATCCTGGCCGGTAGCGGCCCGGGAGGACAGGGAGGCGTCGCGCTCCCACCAGTCGATGCCCATCTCCTTGGCCTTGTCGACCGAGGCCACGACGAGCCGGAGCCGGATCGTGAGCAGCTCGATGTCGAGCAGGTTGATCTGGATGTCGCCGGCGATGACGATCCCCGTGTCGAGCACGCGCTCCAGCATGTCGGCGAGGTTCGTGCCGCCGTCGCCGGACGGCCGGGCGAGCGAGCCGGTCCGGCCGAGCACCGGTTCGGTCATCTCAGGGGTCTCCCATCGCGTCGAAGCGGGCGAGGATCTCGTCCTCGCGCCGCTGGAACTCCTCCTCGCCGATCAGGCCCTCGTCGTAGCCGCGATAGAGCTCCGCGAGCTCGGCCCGTACGACGGCCGGGTCCAGCCGCTCACGCTCCGCGGCGTCGATGAGCCGGTCGAAGGTCCACGCCGCCGCGCGCACCGGCGCCAGCGGAAGGGTGAGCAGTCCGGTGATCAGCCCCATGCCGCCTCCCCGGGAAGCGGCTCGGCGGCGAAGCTGTACGGCGGCAGCGGCCCGTGCCACCGCAGCTCGTACAGGCCCCCGCCACGCCGCCCGAGGTCGTCCACGACCTGTTCGAACTCCTCCCGCCGGCCCTCGTCGACCAGGAAGGAGACGTTGAGGAAGGCGCCCGGCACGGCCGGGGCCTGACGGGCCTCGGCCGCGTACGGGCGCAGCGCCGCGACGACCTGCTCCGCGTGCCGCTCCTGCAGCACGCCGACGGCCGCGGCCACCCGTTCCCCGAAGTCCAGCCGCTGCCCGGGGGTGCCCCCGCCAGCGGCGCGGAGCTCCTCGTTGGCCTGACGCAGCCCCGCGTCGGTGGCCAGCAGCTCGCGCAGCAGCGCGTCCTCGGAGTGGAACCCCTTGACGTTGATCTCCACCCGGTCCTCGAGGACGTCGAGCCGCGCCGAGTAGTCCGTACGGTGCGCCGAGAGCTCGTCCCGCACCACGTCGTCGGAGTCGGTCAGGGCACCGAAGCGCATCGGGAGCACGACCCCGTCGGTCGCGAGCGCGGCCAGTACGGCCTCGTGCGCCACCAGGTCGCGCCGCCTCGGACGCAGGCCCTCGGGGGCGTCGCTCACCACCGCGGTGAGCCC
>WHSL01000320.1 GCA_009380095.1 Streptosporangiales bacterium
CCTGAAGAGCGCCGACTCCCGCTGAGCGGCTCGTCAGCGCCCGCCGGCGTCCCTCCGCGCTCGTCCGCTCGTCGCGCAGCGCCCGTCAGCGTTTGGCGAGGCGCGGACGTCACCGCTCGTCAACGTTCGGCGAGGTGCGTCACCGCCCGTCAACGTCCGGCGAGGCGCGCAGCGCCCGTCAGCGTTTGGCGAGTGCGGCGAGGACGCCGGGGATGTCGTTGACCACGAGGGCGTCCGCGCCCGCCGCCACGTAGCGGACCGCGGCCTCCGGGCCCGGGCACCAGGCGAGCACCTCCAGCCCGGCACGGTGGGCGGCGTCGATCGCGTACGCGATGGGCCGGCGCCCACCGGCGGGCGGCTCGTCGTCCCCGGTCTGCCCGAGCGTGCGCGCGTCCAGGCCGATCGCGTCGACCCCGAGCCCGGCCGCCATCGGGATCGCGATGTCCAGCGGGAACCGCACCCACCCGAGCAGCCCGACGGAGAGCCCCGGCACCGCACGCTTGAGCTCGAGCAGCACGGCCGGATCGAAGGAGGTCACGAACACCGGCCGCCGCTCGGCCTCGCGTCGCAGCACAGGGGCGAGCAACGCGGCCGTACGACGCTCCGGCGGGTCCACCGCATCCTCGATGACCGGCTTGACGTCGATGTCCACCCCGATCTCGACCGGGATCGCCTCGAGCGCGTCCGCCAGCCCGAGCACACCGTCCCGAGCATTCTCCTCAGCCGTACGGTCCACGATGAACGCGTCCCCGATGGCCGGGTCATGGTGCAGCACCAACCGGTCGTCAGAACTGCGCCGCACGTCGAACTCCACCCACGTGGCACCGGCTTTCACCGCCGCCAAATAGGACTCAACGCTGTTCTCAGTGAAGCCGTCAACGACACCCGCACCAAAACCACGATGTCCGATCACAACAGGACCGGGTCGGAAGACCATCGGATCATCCTTCCAAACGCGCGCCCTCCGGCGAAACCCGGCCCAACAAGGGCTCAGCTTTCGGTGGCCTCGATGATGTGGCCGTGGAGGGGGGAGACGAGGATGTCGAGGGCGGTTTCGGCGAGGGCGGTGGCCCAGGCGTCGTCGCCGCCGCGCAGGCCGGCTCGGTTCGGGACGAGCCCGTTCACCCGCACGCCGAGCTCGGACCACTCGTGCGCGAGCGTGCGGGCCAGCCGCGGCGTGCCGGCCGCCGCGGCGCCGGTCACCCCCGCGTCCACCGGGGAGTTCTCGCCCGCGGAGGCGAGCAGCAGGCTGCCCCCGTCCCGCGCCAGGTGCTCCACGGCGGCGCGCGCCACCACGGCGGGCCCGGCGCCGGCCGTGCGCATGGCCTCGGCGAGCGCCACCGGCTCGATGTCCGCCAGCCGTACCAGCCGGGGCGGCGCCGGGAACCACACCACGTGGTCGATCCGGCCCGTCTCCTCGACGGCGGCGGCCAGCGCCGCCGACACCCGCGCCGGGTCGGCCACGTCGTCGCCGAACCCGGCGGACAGCCCGGCCGCGTACGCACCGTGCGCCCGCGCCAGATCGGCGAGCCGCCCGCCCGCCCCGCAGCCGCCGTCGAAGACCACCACGGTGCGCCCGGCGAGCAGGCCGCGGTCGTGCCCGGCGGGGGCGGGGGTGAGCGAGGGGCGCAGCAGCCGCTCCGCTATGTCCAGGTCCACCGCGTGGGTGACCTTGATGTTGTGCTCGCTGCCGGGGATCACGTGGACGGGCACCTCGGGCAGGTACCGCACCACGATCCCGGCGTCGTCGGTGGCGACGAGGTCGGGGTCGGCCATCGCGAGCTCGTACGCCCGCCGGATCGTGGACAGCCGGAACGCCTGCGGCGTCTGGCACCGGCGCAGCCGGGACCGATCGAGGATCTCCCGGACGACCTCGCCGCCCGAGGCCTCCGCCACGGTGACCACGGTGTCGGAGGAGGGGATCGCCGCCTCCACCGCCTCGTGCTCGCGCAGCGCGCGCACGCAGTCGGCGATGATGCGGTGCCGCACCAGCGGGCGGACGCCGTCGTGCAGCAGCACGTGGCACTCCTCCTCGCCGAGCGCGGACAGCGCGCGCCAGGTGGTCTCGGTGCGGGTGGCACCACCCTCGAGCACCTTGACCACCTTGTCGTAGCCGCCCTCGGCGACGATCTTCTCCACCGCGAGCGTGTGGCCCGGGGCCATCATCACGAGGATGTCGTCGATCTCCGGCGCCCGCTGGAAGGCCGCGATCGTATGCTCGATGATCGGCCGCCCCGCCAGCCTCACCAGCTGCTTCGGCACCTTCAGGCCGACCCGTTCGCCCACCCCGCCGGCCAGCACAACGGCAACGGTGCGCGGCCGGCCATCTCGCCCGGTCATTCTCGCCTCACTCAACGCCGAGCCTCAGTGGCTCGCGATCCTCTTGTCCGTTCAAGTCTCCCGCATCACGGGCGGTGAACGGTCCGGTACCCACAGCACCGGGCGGTGCGGGCCGAGGTGTCGTACTCTACGCCGGACGCGCGATGATGACCCGAAGGTCGCAGGGAGTCGCGGACGGCGGCTGATGTGTAACGAAAGCCACTCCTGCGTGCATCTGCGGGCGGTCTCGCGTCGCGGCGCCGGTACGCTGTTGACGCTCGAGAACGCGTGTACCGGTGTATGGTCTCCCGGCCGTTGGGTAGCGGCATCGATCGCGAACCGGCGCACGGCGGGCCCTCCCTCGACCACGAGATCGTGAGGGGATCGGTGTCGCTTCGAGCGGTCAAGCGAACCGCACACGAGGAGGTGACGGTGGCGTCCAGGACGGCGTCCGTCTGGGACGGCCGTGAGGTCGTGAGCCTGCTGGTCAGGCGCGACCTCAAGGTGAAGTACCAGAGCTCCTTCCTCGGCTATGCCTGGTCGATGCTCGAGCCGCTGGCGATGGCCGCCATCTACTGGTTCGTGTTCGGCGTGCTGTACGGGCAGCGGGTCGGGCCCGATGGCGGCGGGACCAACGGCTACGTGATCTTCCTGCTCGCCGGGCTGCTGCCGTGGCTGACCTTCAACGCCGGCATCACCGACTCCACCCGCGCGCTGACCTCGCAGTCCAAGCTGATCACCACGATGAAGGTGCCGCGCGAGGTGTTCCCGCTCGGCGTGGTGGCCGGCAAGGTCGTGGAGTTCTTCTTCAGCCTGCCGGTGCTGCTGCTGTTCGCGGTGATCTTCCGGATCTGGCCCAGCTGGGAGGGGCTGTACTGGCTGCCCGCCGCGCTGCTCACGCAGACGGTGCTGCTGGCGGGCCTGGCCCTCCTGCTGTCGTCGGCCAACGTGCTGCTCCGCGACGTGCAGCGGATCGTCCGCATCCTCACCCGGCTGATGTTCTACGCGGCGCCCATCATCTACCCGCTGTCCAAGGTCACCGACGCCGCGGCGAGCGGGCACGTCCCCGTCTGGCTGAAGAACGTGTACGAGGCCAACCCCATCGTGGGCATCATGCAGATGTTCCACGCGGTCTGGTTCCCGTCCGAGGCCCCCGACACGAAGTTGCTGCTCACCTCGGTTATCGGCAGTCTTGTGGTGTTCGCCTTCGGATGGTGGCTGTTCCGCCGTCTCGAGCCCGCCATCCTCAAGGAGCTGTAGGAGATGACGCAGCCGATCATCGAGGCCCAGGGCATCAGCGTCGAGTTCGCCAGAAACCGGCGCCGCCGGCTCTCCGTACGCGAGCTCTTCATCCACCAGTCCCGCCGGCAGGCCAAGGGCAAGTTCTTCGCGTTGAAGGACGTGTCGTTCCAGATCTCCCCCGGCGAGTGCGTGGGCATCATCGGCAAGAACGGCACCGGCAAGTCCACCCTGCTCAAGGTGATCGCCGGCGTGCTGATCCCGGACGAGGGCACCGTTCAGGTGCACGGCAAGGTGGCGCCGCTGCTGGAGCTGCGCGCCGGGTTCTCCGACGAGCTCTCCGGCCGGGAGAACGTCTACCTCGTCGGCTCGCTGCACGGCATGTCGAAGGACGACATCGACTCCGGGTTCGAGTCGATCATCGACTTCGCCGGCGAGCAGGTCTCCGACGCCATCGACACCCCCGTCAAGCACTACTCCAGCGGCATGAAGGTGCGGCTCGGGTTCGCCCTGATCGCTCAGCTGGAGCACCCGATCATGCTGGTCGACGAGGTGCTCGCGGTGGGCGACAAGGCGTTCCGGAAGAAGTGCTATGCCACCATCGAGAAGATGCTGGCCGACGGCCGCACCATGGTCCTCGTCTCGCACAGCGAGGGCGACCTCAAGCGGTTCTGCAACCGCGGCCTGTACATCGAGAAGGGCCACCTCAAGGTGGACGGCCCGCTGACCGAGGCGCTCGCCGCCTACAACGCCGATACCGACGTCATCGGCAAGAAGTAACCAGGAAGGGGCGCCTGTGACCCTGGCGCTGGTCGTTGCGTCGGCGACGGTCGGAAACGACGACGAGCAGATGTCCGTCGCCGCTCTGCCGCTGCGCGAATCCGTCTCGGCCGGCCCGGCCGCGGGCGCCAGGTCCGATCAGGAGGCGGGCCAGGGGCACAGCGTCCTGGGGCGGCTGTGCGATCAACTGGGCTCGTTCGACATCCGCGACACCTATGTCATCGCCCGTCCCGGGCACGGCGCGGAGCTGCGCGCGTTCTGCCACGAGCTGGTGGAGTCGCCCGGCCCGGCCGACGACCTGCGGCGGCTGGCCAGGATGGCGCGCACCGCCGGGGAACCGGTGGTGGTGCTCGGCGGCGATGTCGTCGCC
>WHSL01000116.1 GCA_009380095.1 Streptosporangiales bacterium
ACAGCGTGGACAAGATGCCGTGGATCGCGGACGCGCTGAGCCGCGCGGAGGCCTGGGCCCGTACGGGCTGAGGCCGCACCTCCGGCTGCCGGGGCACTTGGGCGCCGGAGAATGTCGTACCCGGCTGGTGTCATGAGGGCAACGAGTTCTGCGTCCTCGGCCGGAAACCGATTGAGGCCTCCTTCCGCGTTCCCGTACGTTGACTGCGGCCCATCGCAGTGAAGACAGAGGAAAAAACCGCGTGACCCCGCCTGCCCTTTAGACCTGACACCTTCTTCCGCTCACCTGTAGCCGACGCTCCCGTCGGCTCTGCCGGGCTGCCCATGAGCGCCCGGTCATTCGGCGTTTGAGGCCGCGCGCAATCGGCCTCGTGTCAGGTCTAGAGGGCTCATGTCTTCACAACCTCATACCGTGCTGCCCTGGGTCGTCCGTCGGACCAGGCTGCCTCTGCTGTCGTTGCGGTGCGTGGACTGCCGGTCGGAGTCGGCCACCACCGGCGAGGGCAGGTTCCGCGTCAACGCCAACGGCAAGCTGCTGGACGTGTGGCTGCTGGTCCGCTGCGTGTCCTGCGATCGGACGGGCAAGCTCACCGTGCACGAGCGAGCACCGGTCAGATCCTTCGATCCGGCCGAGCTCGACGGCTACCGCGCCAACGATCCGGAGCTGGTGGCGTCCAGGCTGTTGGACCCGCTGCTCGCCCGGCGCAACCGCTTCACCCTGGACTGGGAGGGGGCCTGGCGGCTGGGCACCCCGTCGGCCTGGCTCGACGCGGCGTGGCCGGTCGAGGTGGAGGTCGTCTTCGAGGATCCGGTACCGGTGCGCCCGGAGCGGCTCATCGCGCAAAGGCTCGGCCTCAGCAGGAACGAGGTGCTGCGCCGGATCAAGTGCGAGATTCCGCTGCGACGCCCGACGAGCGCCGGCTTCACCTTCACCGTGATGCCCGGGGACTAGCGGGGCGTAGCCGCGGCGCGCGCGTTCCCCCAAGCAGCCGCGCGAAGTACGCCTCAACCAGGGGCGGTTCCGACGGCATGGAGCCGCCCCCTTGGGTGGCCACGGTGTGCAGTCAGCTGAGGGCAAGTTCCTCAACCCCGGCTTTGCTTACCAAGTGGCGAATTTATGTGTCGATCTGGGGCTTATGTGCCGCCACCCGGTAAGCAAAGGACTCTGCGGTGGCCCACGATCCCCCCGCCGGCCGAGGAGCTCAGGACACGGAGCCGTACGTGGCCGCCGGCCCCGGCACCCCCAGCAACCCGACGACCTTGACGACGTTGACAGCGGGCCTGCTCGGCGCGCGGCGGGCGGGCGTAACGGGCCGGGGAGTGGCCCGGTCCGGGCGGAGGGAAGCCGGAGCACCCCTGAAGGCGATCCGCTCCCGGACGCCTTCCGGCTCCGTCATAACCGTCATTATCACGGTGCCTCGCGTGCATCTCAATTCTTCTTTCGCGACACGCTCTTGAGGTTTCGCGTTGTGCGTACGCGTAAGTGTTAGCGTCCACGATCATGGCTGAGCGGGGTGACGCCGTCGGCGTCGGCAGCGAAGATGACCGCGACGATGCGCGTTGCGCGTTGGAGGATTGCGACAACCCGCTCCCCCCGCCGGCCCTGGACGAGCAGGGCCGGCGCAAGGGTGGCCGCCCCTCTGCGTACTGCACGAAGGCGCACGCGGACGCCGCGTCCCGGCGGCGCCGGGCCCGGGAACTGGAGGCCGTCGCGGACCCGCTCCGGGAGCTGCGGCTCATCGCCGAGGGCTTTGCTCCCGCGGCCACAGAGCTCGGCGCCGCGCTGGACCGGATGGGCGAGCGGTTCAATGCCGCGGAGGACGGCGCTCTGGGAAGGGTCGCCGCCGCCGAGTCGGAGGCGCAGGGCGCGCGCAAGGAGGCGGAGGAGCACGAGGCCCGCGCCGAGCGCGCGGAGCGGCGGCGCGGCGAGGCTCTCGCCCAGGCCCGTGCGGCGGGCGAGGCGGCGGCGGAGGCCGAGCGGCAGGCGAAGCGCGTACGGGACGAGGCGGAACGGGACCGTGCCGCCGCCTGGGCGGAGGTGGCCAAGCACGAACGCGCGCGCGGCCAGGCCGAGGCCGCCCGCGTGGCGATGGAGACGTCCCGTGACGAGTTGGCCGCGAGCCTGCGCGGGGTCGAGGAACGGCTGTACGCGCAGCAGGCCGAGACCGCCGACCTGGCCGAACGCCTCGTCGCGACCGAACACACCCTCGCCGAGACGCACCGCGACCGCACCGCCCTGCAGACCCGCCTCGACGCCGCCCACGGCCAGGCCGAGGCCGCCGAGCGCCGGGCCGAGGCCGCCGAACGGCGCGCCGAGGACGCGGCTCGCCGCGCCACCGCCGCGGAGGAGCGGGCGGCGGCCGTCGACGGCCGTGCGGAGGCGGTGGAGCGACGGGCGGAGACCGCCGAACAGGGCCGGACGGAGGTGCACAACGCGGCCACACGGCTCCAGGAGGCGCTGGATGCGACCAAGGAGGAGACGGCCCACCTGCACCGGGAGCTCGCCACGGAACGCTCGGCCCGTACCGTCGCCGAGGAGCGCGCAACCCACCTTCAAGAGAGGCTGGCCGCCGCCGAACACCGCCTCACCCAGGCCGACACCCGGATCGACCGGCTCCTCAAGGCCGACCCCGCGTGACCGGCCTCAACCGGTCGAACCGTGACCGGCCCTCAACCGATCGAACCGTGACCGGCCCCCAACCCGGGTCTAATCGTGACCGGCCCTGAACCGGGCGGACGCTGTGCGGCCCGGGCCCGCCGGGGCAACGCTTGCGGCCCTCACGGACCGGAGTCCGAAGCCCGGAGTCCCCGCCCAGCAGGTGTCGCGGTCACTTGGCCGGCAACGTCGCGTTGTACGTGAGCGCGCTCTTAATCCAGGAGTCCAGCACCTCGTCGTCGAGGGCGTCCCCGGCGACGAATACCCAGCCGCGCATCGTCCGCGCCCCCATGACGGCGGGCCGTGCGCCCGGCCGCGCGAGCGCGTCCTCCATGCTCTCGGTGCCGACACGCACCAGCAGGTCATCACCGCTCACCGCGACCACGAGGTTGCCGTGGACGAGGAAGGACAGGCCGCCGAACATCCGCTTCTCGGCGACCGACACATCCTCCCCGAGCCGCTCGCGTACACGATCCGCCAGCACGTCGTCGTAGGCCATGCAGGCAGGCTACGCCGCCGGCCGAGGAGTTCACCCGCCTGCGCGGCGTCTCGGATAGGTTCGATCCGAAGATCACGGATTGCGGGGGTGCGGGTGTCGGACGGATGCGGTTCGCCGAGGGCGCGGCGAGGCGTGCGGCTGTACGCGGGGATGCTCGTACTGGCCGCGGTCGTCCTGCTCGCCGACCAGGCCTCCAAGCTCTGGGCGGTCTCGGCGCTGTCCGGCGGTGAGCGCGTCACGGTGATCCCTGGGCTGATCCGGCTGCGGCTGCTCTACAACCCCGGTGCCGCGTTCTCGATCGGCGAGGGCGCGACGTGGGTGTTCACGATCGCCTCGGCCGCCACCGTCGTGGGCATCCTGTACGCCGCCCGCCGGCTGCGCTCCCCCGCCTGGACGGTCGTCCTGGGCGCGCTGCTGGGCGGCGCCTTCTCCCACCTGCTGGACCGCCTCTTCCGCCCGCCCGCCTTCGCTCGCGGCCACGTCGTCGACTTCATCGACTACGGCGGCCTGTTCGTCGGCAACGTCGCCGACATCGCCCTCACCTGCGGCTGCGTCCTGCTCGCCCTCCTCACCCTGCGCGGCGTCCCTCTCGGGGACGGATCCGGAGATGGATCAGGCGAGGAGCCCGCGGACCGGCGTTGACAGCGGGCCTCCCATAGGGGATCAAGTGAGCTGAGCGCCCCGCACTGGAGGTCTGATGACCGCCGACGTGTTCGCACCGGCGAAGCTAGGACCGGTCACGCTGAGAAATCGGCTGATCAAGGCCGCCACGTTCGAGGGCCGTACCCCCGGCGGAGTGGTCACCGAGGAGCTCATCGCCTTCCACCGCATGCACGCGGCCGGCGGGGTGGGCATGACCACGGTCGCGTACTGCGCCGTGGCGCCGGAGGGCAGGACCGAGCGGGGCCAGCTGCACTGGCGCGAGGAGATCATGCCCGGCCTGCGGCGGCGCACCGACGCCGTGCACGCCGAGGGCGCGGCGATATCAGCGCAGATCGGGCACGCCGGGCCGGTGGCCGACGCCGCCTCCAACCGCCTGCCCGCCATCGGCCCGGACCGTATGTTCAACCCGCTCAGCATGCGGATGACGCGCGCCGCGACGCCGGAGCACCTCCAGCGGGTGGTACGGGCCCACGCGCGGGCCGCGCGGATGGCCGCCGGCGCCGGGTTCGACGCGGTGGAGATCCACCTCGGTCACAACTACCTGGCCAGCTCGTTCCTGAGCCCCGTGGGGCGGCACGCTGGAGAACCGCGCGCGGCTCGCCCGCACGATCGTGCGGGCCGTACGAGACGAGCTGCGCGGCGCGGTCGCGGTGACCGCCAAGCTCAACATGACCGACGGCGTCCGCGGCGGGCTCGGCGTCGAGGAGAGCCTGCGGGTGGCGCGGTGGCTGGAGGAGGACGGCGGGCTGGACGCCATCGAGCTCACCGCGGGAAGCTCACTGCTCAACCCCATGTACCTGTTCCGCGGCGACGCGCCAGTCAAGGAGTTCGCGGCCACGTTCCGGCAGCCCGCCAGGTTCGTGGTGGGCCGGCTCGGGAAACGGCTGATCCGCGAGTACCCGTACCAGGACGGATACCTGCTGGAGAAGGCGCGCCGGTTCCGTGACGCGCTGCGCACACCGCTGGTCCTGCTCGGCGGCATCACCGACCGCGCGTCCATGGATCTGGCAATGGCCGAGGGGTTCGCGTTCGTCGCGATGGGCCGCGCCCTGCTCCGCGAACCCGATCTGCCGAACCGGATCAAGGCGGACCCGGCCACGCCGAGCCTCTGCGTGCACCGCAACCGCTGCATGCCGACGATCTACGGCGGCACCCACTGCGTGTTCAACGACATCATCCCCGCGCACCCCCCACTGAGCGTCCCGGCCGTCACCCGGAGCTCCGGCCACAATGGACTCATCACGCGTCGACAGGGAGGTGGCATGGCCCGCACGGGTACGGCACGCGGCTTCACCCGGGAGGAGCTGGAGTCCGCGCGCGACGTGCTGCTCCCCGATGTCATCGCCGACGACCTGGCCGTACTGTTCTGCGGGATCAACCCGGGCCTCTACTCGGCGGCCGCCGGGCACCACTTCGCCCGTCCTGGCAACCGGTTCTGGCCCGCCCTGCACCGGTCGGGGTTCATCCCCCGCCCGATGATACCCGCCCAGGACGGCGAACTGCCCGCGCTGGGGCTGGGCTTCACCAACCTCGCGCCGCGCACCACCGCCCGAGCCGCGGAACTGACGGCCGCGGAGCTCAGGGAGGGCGCCGAGGAGCTGCACCGGAAGGTACGCGCCCATCGCCCGCGGTGGCTGGCGGTGCTCGGCGTCACCGCGTACCGGACGGCCTTCGGCGCACCCCGCGCTGCGGTCGGCCCGCAGGAGCCTTCGATCGGGGAGACCCGCGCGTGGGTCCTCCCCAGCCCGAGCGGCCTGAACGCGCACTTCACGCTTCCGGCTCTGACGGAGCAGTTCACTCGCCTCCGCGTCGCCGCCGGCCTCCCCGACCGGCTCACGACCTGAGGCGCGTTAGCCGGTGCTCTCGGGCACCGGGGACGGGGACGGCTTCGCGGTCCTTATGAGCAGCAGCTTGTCGTCCCCTGACGCCGCGCTCCAGACCTCGCCCGGCCGCCCGTGGATCTGCCGGACGCTCGGCGCCTCGCCCGGCACCACGGTGAACCGTTCGGACTTCGGGTCGAAGCAACCGGCCACCGTCGGTGTCACTGATCCACACCATGTCCGCCTCGTCCACGTACACGGCATAAGGGGCGGAGTCTCCGGGCAGCGGCCACTCTCGCCATGACCTCGGCCCGCCCCGACTCCGTGTCGATCCGCGCGATGTGGCTTCCCGCCAGGGAGGCGTAGTAGATCGCGTCATCGGTCGCGGTGATTCCGTACGGCCCGCTCCCGCCGGGCGCGTCGTACGCGCGGAGCTCGCCGGTGGCGGTCGCGACCCGCCCGTACACGCCGTTCTGGCCGGTGAACCAGAGGTTGCCGTCGCGGTCGAAGGCGGCGGTGTTCAGGTTCGCGTCCGCGTGCGAGGCGGGCAGCGGGAACCGGCTGACCTCCTGGGTCCGGCCGTCCACCTGGACGATCGCGTTGAGCCCGCTGTCGGTGACCCACGCGTCACCGTCCGGCCCGGTGATCACCCCGTGCGGGCTGGAGCCCTCGCCGAGCGGCACCCGGCCGACCTCGCCGGTACGGGGGTCGAGGTGGCCGAGGTAGCCCGCGTGCTGGGCGGTGAACCAGACCCCTCCGTCGGCGGCCGGCGCGACGTCGTGCGGACCGGCGCCGTCGGGCACCGGGAACTCCTTGATCGACGGCCCGGCCGTCTCCGCGGGCCCGCGCAGGCCACGGGCCAGCCGTTCGTCGTCGGTCCCCGGGTACGCCTCGTTCATCAGGGCATCGGTCGCCTCGCCACGCCCGAAGGCGAGGTTCGCGGTGTCCCGGGTGCGCTGATACGGGCTGACCAGGACGCGGCCGATGGGGATCCGCAGCCGCCGTACCTCCGCGCCGATGCGCTTCGCCTGCGCCCGGCCCTCGGCGGACAGGTTGCGCTGGGTACCCCGGTCGGAGAGGACGGGCCGCGGATCGTCCTGCGTGCCGTCGGTCGCCGTGTGCCGGATATATAGATCACGTACCCGCCCGTACGGAGCCGGTCCACGAGTCCCGCCGTGTCCGGCGCCGCAGCGGGCTTGGAGGCGGACGGGGCCGGCCGCGCACCGGCGCCGCCCTCCTGGGGGCCGGTGCACGCGACGACGAGGGCGGCCGGCGCGAGCGCGGCGACCCTTCCCACGATCACGTCCAGACGTTACGGCCGGATACCGCAAGCCGGTGTAAAGCCCCGACCCGGAATCGGTCCGGCGTACGCGGTTGAGTAGCGTGGCGGCGTGTCCGAAATCTCAGCGCGCGTCGGTCCCACCGGGCTGCGCATCGTGCCGATGGCGTCCGCCCACGCGGACCAGGTGCTGGCCATCTACCAGGACGGCATCGACGAGGGGCAGGCCACGTTCGAGGTGAAGGCCCCGGCGTGGGAGGAGTTCGACGAGACCCGGCTGCCCGGGCACCGGCTCGTCGCGCTCGACCCCGAAGACGGGACGGTCCTCGGCTGGGTGGCCGTCTCCCCCACCTCGCGGCGCCCGGTGTACGCGGGCGTGGTGGAGCACTCCGTGTACGTGCACCGCGGCGCGCGGGGCCGCGGCGTCGGGCGCACCCTGCTCGCCGCGCTGATCGAGTCGACGGAGCGGGCCGGGATCTGGACCATCCAGTCGGCGATCTTCCCGGAGAACGAGGCGAGCCTCGAACTGCATCGCAAGGCCGGCTTCCGCGTCATCGGCCGCCGCGAGCGGGTGGCCCGCCACCACGGAGTCTGGCGCGACACGGTCCTCCTCGAACGCCGCAGCCAGGTCGCCGGCACCGACTGACCCGCCGCTCCCCCACCCGCCGGAGCCTGGTCGCCGGTCGCCCCCGTCGCCGCGCGGCCGAGGTCAAATCTCCGTGGTCGCACGATCCAGATCCGTGGTCGCGGCGCGGGCCGAGGTCACGTTTCTCCATGGTCGTGGCGGAGTTGGGCGGATCTTCGGACATGATGGTCGCTCTGCGCGTACAGTCGGACACTCATCGTGACGCCGATCGGGGGCGTCGCCCGTGCCGACGAAGGAGTCACCATCCATGCGTCCGCCGTCCATGCTTCCGCGAGCCGCCAAGCCGCGCGCCTGGGTGCGCGCCGCCGCCCTGCCCGTCGCCCTGATCGCCGCCGCCGCTCCGTTCGCGGCCACGCCACA
The DNA here is from genome assembly GCA_009380095.1 of Streptosporangiales bacterium. Classification (GTDB taxonomy): domain Bacteria; phylum Actinomycetota; class Actinomycetes; order Streptosporangiales; family Streptosporangiaceae; genus WHSL01. Next base: position 7,923 of record WHSL01000116.1, read on the forward strand.
GGCCTCCTCCGCGGGACCGGCCGACCGGCTCACGCTCACCACGGCCGACGACGGCGGTACGGGGCGCCGCGCGCTGACCGCCTCGCACGCACGGCTGTACTGTCACCCCTCCGGCGGCAACCATCCGCACGCCGACGACGCCTGCGCCAAGCTCGACACCGTCGACGGCGACTTCACCCGGCTGCGGCACGAGCCCGCCATGTGCACCCAGGAGTACGCGCCCGTGACCGCGGAGGCCCGCGGCACCTGGCAGGGCCGCTCGATCAGCCGCACGGCCACGTACTCCAACCGCTGCGAGCTGTCCGCCCACACCGGCGTGGTCTTCGACTTCTGACCACGCCCGCGCCGGCGACGCTCGATGGAGCCCATGGGGCCGGCCGGGCGGGCGGTCTCGGTCAGGCGGTCCAGCCGGCGGCCGCGATGCGGCGGTCGGCCTCGGCGCGGTGTTCCGGCTCCAGCCGGTCCACGAAGAGCACCCCGTCCAGGTGGTCGGCCTCGTGCTGCAGGCAGCGGGCGAACGCGCCGAGGGCCCGTACGGTGACCGGCCGCCCCTGCGCGTCACTCCCCCGCACCACGACCTGGTACGCCCGCCGCACCGGCACCCACAGCCCGGGCGCGGACAGGCATCCCTCGTCGCCGTCCTGGGTCCGTTCGGACGGCTCCAGCACGGGGTTGACGACGTGCCCCTGGCGGCCATGCACGCTGAACGCCAGCACCCGCAGCGGGACCCCGATCTGCGGCGCCGACAGGCCCGCCCGCCTGCCGTCGCCCCGCAGCGTGTGCATGAGGTCCTTGACCAGGACACGGAGCTGTTTGTCGAAGTCGCGCACCGGTTCCGCCTGCTCCGTCAGCGCGGGATCCCCGATGAGCCGGATCGGCCGTACCACCACGTTCCCCCCACCACCGACAGTCACGTTCCGCGATCGACAGTCACGATACGTGAGCAGGAGGTGAAGGAGTGGGCGCGCCCGTACGGCGGCGCGCCGCGTACGGAATCAGGCCGCGCGGCGCCGCTCCAGGAAGCCGGCGATCCCGCCGATCGCCGCCTCCAGATCGGCCACCTGGGGCAGCGTCACGATCCGCAGGTGATCCGGGCGCGGCCAGTTGAACCCGGTGCCCTGCACGACCAGCAGGTGCTCCTCGAGCAGCAGGTCGAGCACGAAGCGCTCGTCGTCCTCGATCGGGTAGACCCGCGGATCCAGCCGGGGGAACGCGTACAGCGCGCCCATCGGCTTCACGCACGACACCCCGGGGATCTCGTTGAGCAGCTCCCAGGTGCGGTTGCGCTGGTCGAGCAGCCGCCCGCCGGGCAGCACCAGCTCGTTGATCGTCTGCCGCCCGCCGAGCGCCGCCTGCACCGCGTGCTGCGCCGGCACGTTCGGGCAGAGCCGCATGTTGGCCAGGATGTCGAGGCCGTCGATGTAGTCCGCGGCATCCCGCTTCGGTCCGGTGATCATCATCCAGCCCGCGCGGAACCCCGCCACCCGGTACGCCTTGGACAGCCCGTTGAAGGTCAGGCAGAGCACGTCCGGCGCGGCCAGCGCGAACGGGGTGTGCGTCGCGCCGTCGTAGAGGATCTTCTCGTAGATCTCGTCGGTGAAGACCAGCAGGTCGTGCCGGCGGGCCAGCTCGGCCACGCCCTTCAGCACCTCGTCGGGGTAGACGGCGCCGGTGGGGTTGTTCGGGTTGATCAGCACCACGGCCCGAGTCTTCGGTGTGATCTTGGCGACCATGTCGTCGAGGTCGGGCACCCAGCCCGCGGCCTCGTCGCAGACGTAGTGCACCGGCGTGCCGCCCGCCAGGCACACCGAGGCCGTCCACAGCGGGTAGTCCGGCATGGGGATGAGCACCTGGTCGCCGTCGTCCAGCAGCGCGTGCAGCGACATCGTGATCAGCTCGGAGACGCCGTTGCCCAGGTAGACGTCGTCGGTGTCCACGCCGGTGACGCCCTTGCCCTCGTAGTACTGCACGATGGCGCGGCGGGCGGACAGCAGCCCCTTGGAGTCGCTGTAGCCCTGCGCGACGGGCAGGTTGGCCACCATGTCCTGGAGGATCTCCGCGGGCGCCTCGAAGCCGAACGGAGCCGGGTTGCCGATGTGCAGCTTGAGGATGCGGTGGCCCTCCTCCTCCAGCCGCTTGGCCTCTTTCAGCACCGGGCCCCTGATGTCGTAGCAGACGTCGCTCAGCTTCGCCGACTGCGTGACGCGCATGCGATCTTCCCCTCCCCTGGGACGTCTCCGCAGGCTACAGTGCCCCGCCGGGCGCCGGGCGGCCCTCGGCGAAACACCCCGAAAGGCGCCGTACGCACCGCGGCGCACCCGCCGCGACGGTTGCTGTGAGATAGGTCTCGGCGCGGCGGGGGGAACAAAGCCCGGGGCCGGTGGGTTAGAGTCGGACGAGCCGGTGTGGTAGCAAGTGTCCCCCGGGCCTCAACTAAAGCCTTCGAGGAATACCGCGTACGGGGCATGCCCCGTCGGCAGGAGCCCCGTTGTGCCACGCGCCGAGAGGCGACCGCCACACCGGCTGAACGTAGCGTCGCCCCGTCCGCCTCCGGGCAGGCGGGGCGGCGTTCGTTTTCCCCCAGCGCCGCTTCGGTGATCACGCGTTCGCTCAGTGATCACGCATTCACCTGCGAAGAGGGACGGATCCGCGCCTCTCGCCGATCCCGGTCCGAGACGTCGTAGGCCGTGGGTAGTGTGGCGGGACGCGGACGAAGGGGGATCGGTGAGCGGCAAGGGGAAGGCCGGGCTCGCGGCGGGACTGGCGGCTCTGGTGGTGCTGGTCGGGGTGGCGCTCTATGCCATCTGGCACACCCGCGGCACCCCCGCCTCGGCGGCCACCGACTTCCTCGCGGCCTGGGAGAAGCAGGACCACGCGGCCATGGACGAGGCGGTCACCGAGCCGTCGGAGGCCATGTGGCCGGCGTACGAGCAGCTCCGCGAGGGCCTCGGCGTGAGCGCCGTGAAGACGACGCTCGGCAAGGTCGCCGAGACCGGCGACGGCGCCACCGCCGCCTTCACCGCCACCCTCACGCTCTCCGGCGGCGCCGCCTGGACTTATCAGGGCAGCCTGCCGCTGACCGTGCACGACCGGCACTGGAAGGTGTCCTGGCGGCCCGCCGCGCTGCACCCCAAGCTCGCCGAGGGGCAGAGTTTCGCGCTCTCCACGAAGTGGCCGGAGCGCGCGGCGATCCTGGACGCCGAGGGGAACCGGCTGAACGCGCCCGGCGCCTCGGGCTCGGTGCAGATGCTCACCGGCACGGTCGACCCGGTCACCGCGGCGGACCTCAAGCGCCTCGGCCCCGCCTACCGCAAGGGCGACGTCACCGGTCACGGCGGCATCGAGCAGGCGTACGAGCAACGGCTGGCCGGCACCCCCGTCATCGACGTACGGATCACCGACCGGCGCGGCAAGACGGTCGCACCCGTGGGGCACATCGCGGGCAAGAAGGGACAGCCGGTCCGCACCTCGCTGGATCCGGCCGTGCAGCGCGCGGCCGCCAAGGCCATCGTGGGCCAGGACAAGCCGACCGCACTCGTGGCGGTGCGGCCTGCGACCGGCGAAGTGCTGGCCGCGGCGAACGTGCCCGGCGGCTTCAACCGGGCCATCCACGGCCACTACCCGCCCGGCTCCACGTTCAAGGCCATCACCGGGGCGGCCCTGCTGTCCGACGGGCTCTCCCCGTCCGCCACGGTGAGCTGCCCGAAGACCGCGACCGTGGGCGGCCGCTCGTTCCGCAACTTCGAGCACCAGGCGTACGGATCGGTCAGCTTCCGCGAGGCGTTCGCCCGCTCCTGCAACACCGCGTTCGCGCTGCAGACCAAGTCGCGGCTGTCCGGCGAGGCGCTCACCGAGACCGCCGGGCGGTTCGGCATGAACGCCCCGCTGAACATCGGCATCCCGGCGGAGGGCGGGTCCTTCCCGAAGCCGCGCGACGAGGCGGAGCTCGCCTCGGCGGCGTTCGGCCAGGGCCGGGTGATCAGCAACCCGCTGCACATGGCGACGGTCGCGGCGGCCGTCTCCGACGGCACCTGGCGCCCGCCGGCGCTGGTGCGCGAGCCCGAGGTGACGCAGCGCGCCGAGGAGCGCAAGCTCGACCCGAAGGTCACGGAGCAGCTGCGCGGGCTGATGCGGGCGGTGGTGACCGAGGGCAGCGCCGAGGGCAAGGGCCTGCCCTCCGGCACGGCCGGCAAGACCGGCACCGCCGAGTACGGTGGCGGCGCCGAGCCGCCCACGCACGCGTGGTTCATGGGCTTCCGCGACGACATCGCCTTCGCCGTCGTCCGCGAGGACGGCAAGGCCGGCGGCGCCGTCGCCGCCCCCATCGGCGCCGACTTCCTCAACGCCCTCTAACGCTCGAGATCAAACGACGATCCAAGATCACTAATTGCGGACAGAGGCCGAGCAGCATGGCCGAACCGGTGAAGGGCCCCGCGGCCTACTTTCCCTCGATCGAGAAGAAGTACGGTCGTCCGATCGCGGAGTGGAAGGAGCTGATCCGCTCCTCACCCCTGTCCAAGCACATGGAGCTCGTCTCCTGGCTCAAGGCCGAGTACGGGCTGGGCCACGGCCACGCCAACGCGCTCGTCGCGCACACCCTCGCCGAGGACTCCGGAAAATGAACCGCAGGTGATCCCTGCAGGGGGACGGAGGCCGCGGCTCAGGGGGAGGTGAGGGTTGCCTGTTCCTTGGCGGGGTCGAGGCCGACGATGGCGCGGTCGGGGCGCTGCGGCGGGACGCCGCCGATGGATCGCGGCCACGCCCAGGTGTCCGCGACCGTCTCGGTGGCCGGGCGGCACCGCAGCCCGGCGGCCAGCGCCTTGGACGCGTCCGAGCCGTGCATGGCGCCGTGCGTCTCCCCCGGCGGCAGCCAGATCGGCAGCTCGATCCACGGCTCGATGCCCGCGGCGAGGACGGTCTCCGGATCCGTCCAGCGCAGCCGCGCGTCCCCGCCGGTCACCGCGGCGCAGGCCTCCAGCAGCTCACCCATCGTGGTGTGCCCGGACGGGCTCACCATGTCGTACGCCCCACCGAGCCCGCGCCGGGCGGCGTCGAGCATCCACGCGGCGAGATCCCGCACGTCGATGAGCTGCAACGGCAGGTCTCTCGGCCCCCGGAGCGAGCACCTCACCCCCGCGCGTCATCCGTTCCAGCGCGGCGAGGCCGCCTGGGGCGGTACGGTCCCCGCGCAGCACGGTCACCTCGGGGCGGGGCTCGCGCGTCCCCCGGTTGAACACGGTCACCTCGTCGCCCGACGCCAGCGCGAGGTCCACCACGACACGGCCCACGAACTCGGTCCCGCCGAGCATCAGCAGCTTCACGGCGTGAAGACTGCCCGGCCGGGCCGGCCGGCACCAGACCTGTTCCCCCACCGCGTGACCTGTTCACCGACCGCGTACGGCGCGTACGGCGTACGGCGCAGCGGCCGCACGGGTCAGGTCCGCGGCACCATCTCCGGCTCCGACGCGTCGTCCGGCACGACCGCGGCGGGCGACGACGCCGGCGCGTCGTACAGCGTCGTGTCGGGCTTGGCCGGCTTCCGCAACGCCAGTACGAACAGGCCCGCGATCAACGCCGCGACCAGCAGCGCGCACAGCCCGGCGAGGATCCGCAGCCGGAGGCTGTGCGAGCTCTGCCGGGCCGGCCGCCGCTGCTCCCCGAGCGTGGAGAGCCGGACGGCGAGCTTGGGATCGTCGCTGGTCAGTCGGCTTTCTATCTCGGCGAGGATGCGCTCCTCGTCCATGGACAACGCCACAGCGCACCTCCTGCCGTCACACCGGCCACGAGAGCGTCTCGCCACTGGTCTGCCCAGTGGCGGGACCGTTCACTCCCGCGCGCGGCGGGGCCGGTCAGCGTGGGGTGACGGCCTCGCTACGCGACGGACTGCTCTCATGATGCAACCGATCCAGCGCGGTAACCAGATAGGAGTTCCGCTTCCCTTCCGGCGCGCCCCGGTCGAGATACCCGGGCGCGTCGGAACCCGCGCGGAAGGTGGCGATGAGCTTGGCGTCCTTCACCGGACGGCCGTGTCCGAGCCGGTAGACGGCGTACGCGGTGGTCCCGCGGCCCTCCTCCTCGTCCGCGTCCTCGGCGGGGCTCCAGCTGAGCCGGACGCCCTCGGCGTCGGCCCGCGCCTTGAGGTCCCGGACCGGTTCCGGCCGCGAGGAGCCGCCGGCGGCGGGCGGGATCGCCGGGTCCCGGTACGGCCCGTCGGCGAGCCGGTCGGCGACCTTCAGCGGGTTCGCGGTGAGGTTCGTGGCGCGGAAGTACACGTCGCCCTCGACCTCGGGGTGCTCGGCGTTGACCTTCAGGTGCTTGAGCAGCTCGCCGGGGTCGTCCCAGGCGGCGGGCGGCCCGTCGCCGACCTTGTAGACGGCCTGGCCGATGTAGAGCTTCACGCCGGTGTCCTTGACCTGGCGTGACCACCAGGCCGCCAGGGTGGCGTAGTCCGCCGGCTTGAACCCGACCGACCAGTAGAGCTGCGGCATGACGTAGTCGAGCCAGCCCTTCTTGACCCAGCCGCGCACGTCCGCGCCGATGTCGTCGTAGGCCTGCACGCCGGCCTGGGTGTTGGAGCCCTTGGGGTCCGTGGACTTGTTGCGCCACACCCCGAACGGGCTCACCCCGAACCGCACCCACGGCTTCTCCTCGTGGATGTCGTCGTTCAGCCCGGAGATCAGCGCGTCCACGTTGGCGCGGCGCCAGGTGGCGCGGCTCTTGCCGTCGCCGTACTTCTTGTACGAGGCGTCGTCGTTCACCCGCTGCCCGGGGATCGGGTACGGGTAGAAGAAGTCGTCGAGGTGCACGCCGTCGATGTCGTACTTGGTGACGACCTCGTCGACGACCTTGCGCATGTGGTCGCGGACCGCGGGGTTGCCGGGGTCGAGGTAGAGGCTGCCGCCGTACTTGATCACCCAGTCGGGGTGCTTCTTGGCCATGTGGTTGGCGGCGAGCCCGCCCGCGGCACCGGGGCCGGCGGCGCGGTAGGGGTTGAACCACGCGTGGAAGTCGAGGTTCCGCTTGTGAGTCTCCTCCAGCATGAAGGCCAGCGGGTCGTAGCCGGGGTCGCGCCCCTGCTTACCGGTCAGGTACTGCGACCAGGGCTCGTAGGAGGACGGGTAGAACACGTCCCCCACCGGGCGGACCTGCACGAACACGGCGTTCAGGTTGAGCCGCTGCGCGGTGTCGAGCAGCTTGCGGTACTCGGCCTTCTGCCGCGCCACGGACAGCCCGGGCTTGGACGGCCAGTCGAGGTTGCCGACCGTGGTGATCCACATGCCGCGCAGCTCGCGCTTGGCGGCGGGCGCGGGGCCTTCGGCCACCTCCGCGGCACTGACGCTCCCCCGGGGCTCCGGCGTACGCATGACGATCATGGCGATCGATGCCGCGACGGCGACCGCGAGGGCGGCGGCGAGCGCGGCGACGGTCACGGTGTCCGTCTTCATGGGGGGTCTCATCGGGGGTTCGGTGTCTCCTTCATGGGGACGGCGCGGCCGGAAGACGTCGGCCCTCGGACCACTCTTTCAGGGATGTACGACGCTGTCGGCCGTTAGCGGAGCATCGCCCGTACGCGGGGGGCGCCATGCCAACGCAATCCGCTTTGACCTGCTCTGACAACGTACGACCCATCTGCCGGATTCCAACCCATGATCACTTGAGGTGTGGGGACGCTCACAAGGAGTGCCCGGGACGGCCCCGCGTCACACACGCCTGGGGTAACCGGCTATTCTCATTTACCGGTTAGCTGACCGTTGGGAGGGGGCGCGGATGCGGGGCTGGGATCTGGACGAACGCTTCGGCTCGAGCCACGGGGAGGTCCGCTGGACCCGCCGCGGCGACGGCCCGCCCCTGGTGTTCCTGCACGGCACGCCGTTCTCCAGCCACGTCTGGCGGGACGTCGGGTGAGGCGCACGCCTACCGGCGCATGAGGTCCACGTACAGGTCCCAGAAGGCCTCGCGGTCGATGTCGAGCAGGATGCGCACCTTGTGGGTGCCGGCCGGGTAGTCGTCCGGGTCCGCGCGGCGCCGGGTGGGCTTGTAGCCGAGCGAGCGGCCGTAGTCGGGGCCGAAGGTGGCGTCGACGTCGACGTACCGCTCCTCGATCTTGGTGGCGATCGCGGGGTCGAGGTAGATCGCGGCGGTCAGCGCGTCCCACACGAAGGACGTGTGCTTCGGGTCCTTGGCGAAGTCCGGGCCGTGCAGATCCTTGAACATCTTCTTGATGGGCGTCTCCTCGCCCGCCACGATCCGGTCGTACTCCTTCTTCGTGTAGAAGACCTTCTCCGCGATGTCCAGCGGCACGATCGTCTGCTTCTTGAACGGCGTGCGCAGCGCCATCTTGGCGGCCTCGGGGTCGAGGTCACCGGCCGGCTGCGCCGGGTGCCGCGGAGCCGCGCGGTGGCGCGCCGGGTGGCGCTCAACACGCTGCTGCACGCGGCCTTCCAGAGCCTGTTCTTCGTGTCGCTGGCGCTGATCCCGGTCGGCCTGGCCACGGTGATCAAGATCGGCAGCGTGCCGGTGTTCGTCGGCGCCGGCGTATGCCTGCTGGCCCGGCGCGGCCCCACGCTCCGGCTCACCGTGGCGGTGTCGCTGGCCGTGGTGGGCCTGGTGCTGCTCGCCGGCTTCCCCAGCGCGGGACTCGGTGGGTGGCGGCTGGCCGGAGGGCTGGCGTGTGCGCTCGGCGCCTGTCTCGCGTTCTCGGTGATGACGCTGGTCAACCGCCGGCCGGTGGAGGGCCTCGACCCGCTGGTCAACGTCGGCGCGGGGCTGACCCTGGGCGGGGTGGCGCTGCTGCCCGCGGGGGCGGTCGCGGGGATGGCGGTGCCGGGTACGGCCGGCGGCCTCGGGCTGCTGGTGTTCATGGGCCTGGTGCCGACGGCGCTGGCGTACCTGTCGTACTTCGGCGGGCTCCGTACCGCGACCGACGCCGCCACCGCGGTCGGCACGCTCGCCGAGCCGCTCACCGCGGGACTGATCTCGGTGATCTTCCTCGCCGAGCACGTCACCGGGCCAGGGGTCGCCGGCATGGTGCTGCTCGGCCTGGCGATGCTGAGCGACCATCTCCCGCCGCGGCGGCGCGCCCGCCCGCCGGCCGGACCGGGAGCGCCGCCCGCGACCTCGACTTGAGATCATTCGAACAGATGTTCTAGTGTGGTCTCCGTCGCCGGCCCTGCCGGCGGAGGGGAGGGCACGATGCGCTGGGACAATCTCCGACTCGACGAGTCCGCCGAGGAGGCCGCCGGTCCGCGCGGGCTGTTCGAGCGTTCCGCGGTCACCCGCACCTTCGACACCCCGGGCTTCCGCGGCATGACCTTCTACGAGGTGCACGCCAAGTCGGTGATCAACCGGGTGCCGCCCGCCTCGCGGATGTCGTTCCGCTGGACCATCAACCCCTACCGGGGCTGCTCACACGCCTGCGTCTACTGCTTCGCCCGCAGCACGCACTCCTATCTCGACTTCGACACCGGGCGGGATTTCGACACCCGGGTGGTCGTCAAGGTCAACGCGCCGCAGCGGGCGCGGCAGGAGCTGGCGTCGCCGCGGTGGGGCCGCGCGCACGCGGGCGAGCACATCGCGATGGGCACCAACGTCGATCCGTACCAGCGCGCCGAGGGGCGGTATCGGCTGATGCCCGGCATCATCGAGGCGCTGCGCGACGCGGCGAACCCGTTCTCCGTGCTCACCAAGGGCACGCTGATCCTGCGCGACCTCGACCTGCTGCGCGAGGCCGCCGAGGTCACCGAGGTGGCGCTGAACGTGTCGGTCGGCTTCACCGACCACGACCTGTGGCGCACGCTCGAGCCGGGCACGCCGAACCCGAGCCGCCGGCTGCAGGTCTGCTCGGAGCTGTCCGAGGCCGGGCTGGGCTGCGGCGTGCTGATGGGGCCGATCGTGCCGTATCTCACCGACTCGCCGCGGGCGCTGGAGGCTTCGGTGCGGGAGATCGCCCAGGCGGGGGCGACGCACGTGGTGCCGATCGTGCTGCACCTGAG
>WHSL01000189.1 GCA_009380095.1 Streptosporangiales bacterium
CTGACCTACGGCCACCCTTGACAGAACCCGGACGCCCCTAAGTGCAGGTTTCATCGGGGTTGGGAGAAAAAGGGTGGGCGCAGCGACCAGGGCCACGCGAGTCCCGCACGCACAGCTCAGAACACAGCGCCATACCCGGCAACCGCCCGAACCGCAGCCAACACCGAGCCACCAAGGCAAACCCCCCGCCGAACCGGCCCGCCACTGGCCCACGACCAGCCGACAACCCCCACCACTGGCCGCCACCAGCCGGACACACCAACAGCCAGACCAGCTGCACAAGAAACCGAAACCCCAGGTCAACCCCAATCCCGGCAGGTAAACGGCCCATCAAGCCGAGCCGCCCACCCGCCGAGAAATCTTTCCCCCAATTTGTTGATCACCGTTGTTCGAGGGGCCGGAGAACAACGGACGCGGCGGTGGGGTGGTTCAGGGTTTTCGGGTGGTGGGCCGGTTGTGGTCCGGCGCGGGGCGGGATTCGGCCGGCCTGCGGTACGGACTGCGATGCTGGATGGCGATGGACACGTGCCAGGCCGCGGACATCGCCGCCGTTCGGGTGCGCGCCGCCGGTGCCGACGCGGCGGCGCGGCTCGGCCTGGCGGCGTCGTTCTACCGCGGTACGGCCCGCGGGTACGGGCGCGCCGAGCTGAGCTTCCTGCGCTGGACGATCGCCCGCGGCGCGCTCCACCCAGCGTCCGGCAGCCCCTGGTGGCGCGCCGTCGGCGACCACCTCCTCCGCGACAAGACCGAGGCCCGCCTACTCGCCGACGCCGCCCCGCGACCACGATCGCGCGGGGGCACCTCACCCCATCGGCCCGGACGGCCCCGCCCGGCTCCGGCCGGGCGGACCCCGTCGTCCCCCGGTGTGGCGTTGTGGCTGGAGTTCCTGGCGGCGCCGTCGCCGGCGCGGTGGTTCCGGGCGCACAACCACAGCGTGGTGACGGGGTACCTGCGCTACGAAGGGCTGGCCGAGGCGGAGCTGCCGGCCGAGCGGTTCATGATCAACGTTGCCCTGGCCCGCGTGTTCTTCACGCACGCGCTGGTGGCCCGGCCACGGCTGGCCCTGGGCCGGCTGGCCCCGCTGGGCCGATGGCTCGCCGACCCCCGAGGCGGCTCGGTCGGCTTCTTCCTGGACCTGCGCGACGCGTTCCCCGGCCGCTACCCGCTGACCGGCGTCACCGTCGCCGGCCTCTCCGCCGCCGAGGGCGGCCTCCCCCGCGCGCTCGACTGCGGGCTCATCGCGCCGAAGCTGCGCGCGCTGTACGCGTTCGCCGCGGAGACCCTGGAGACGCCCGCGGTGGCCCGGCTGCTCCGCGACGGCGTGCCGCGCTACGGCGGGCTCACCCTCGACCCGCGTGCCTGGTCGAGCACCTGGCCCGGCATCCGCCTCGCGGCCGTCGTCACCCAGTCCCGGTGATTTTTGGGATCATCGACGACAATGCCCATGACACCCAGGCATGAGAGGACCTCGCATGTACGACGCCATCCTCGCGGAGACGGTCACCATCACCGGGCACGGAGACGACCGGATCGAGGCGTACCTGGCCAGGCCGATGGGGCCCGGGCCGTACGGCAACGTGGTGGTCATCCACCACATGCCGGGCTATGACCGGGCAACCAAGGAGATCACTCGACGGTTCGCGGAGGAGGGCTACAACGCCATCTGCCCGAACCTGTACTCGCGGGAGGCGCCCGGCGCGGATCCGGACGACGCCGCCGCGACCGCGCGGGCGCAGGGCGGAGTCCCGGACGAGCGGCTCGTCGGTGACGTCGCCGGCGCCGCCGCCACGCTGCGCGGGCTGACCTCCTCCAACGGCAAGGTCGGCACGATCGGCTACTGCTCCGGCGGCCGGCAGGCCTTCCTCACCGCCTGCACGCTGGACATCCAGGCGGCGGTGGACTGCTACGGCGCGTTCGTGGTGGGCACCCCGCCGGAGGGTCACCCGCTGCAGGTCCAGCCGATCGTGCACCTGGCCAAGGACATGCGCTGCCCGCTGCTCGGCATGTTCGGCGAGGAGGACAAGTACCCCTCGCCGGAGCACGTGGCCGAGCTGGAGGCGGAGCTGACCAAGCTCGGCAAGGAGTTCGAGTTCCACATGTACCCGGACGCGGGGCACGCCTTCTTCTCCGTGGACCGGCCCGCGTACCGCCAGGCCGCCGCGGTGGACGGCTGGCAGAAGATCCTCGCCTTCTACGCGAAGAACCTGGGCTGAGGGGACCGGTATGTGCACCTACCTGACCGAGCAGATCGAGATCGACGGCAGCGGCAAGGGCCCGCAGGGCTGGAACCGCGTGACCCGGGCCACCGTGTACGTGGACCATCCGGTGCACGCGCCGTACGAGCACACGGTCAACATCGACCTCGTCGACCCGGCGCTGGGCCCGGGGGCGCGGATCGGCCTCGAGCTCACCGAGGAGGCCGCCCGCGCGCTGGCCACGGCGATCGGCGCCGCCCTCGACTCCGCTCCCCCCGGCCTCGCCTCCGCCAACCAGTAGCCCCCACAAATTGAGGGAAAGATTTCTCGGCGGGTGGGCGGCTCGGCTTGATGGGTCGTCTACCTGTCGGGATGGGGGTTGATCTGGGGTTTCTGGTGCTTTGCGTGGGCTGGTTGGTCGTTGGTGTGTCCGGCTGGTGGCGGCCAGTGGTGGGGGTTGTCGGCTGGTCGTGGGCCAGTGGCGGGCCGGTTCGGCGCGGGTCTGCCCGGTCGGCTCGCTGTGGGCTGCGGTCGGGCCGTGCCTGGTGCGGCGCTGGTTCTGAGCTGCGCGTGCGGGACTCGGGCGGCTTCGATCGCTGCGCCCACCCTTTTCCCCCAACCCCGATGAAACCTGCACTTAGCGACGTCCGGGTTCTGTCAAGGGTGGCCGTAGGCCAGCATGTAGTGCCGCGTAGCGCCCTTGACGGGTTCCGGGCGTCGCCACCCTCCCTCGATCGGGGTTGGGGGAACCCCGGCAGTTTCCAGTTCAGCTGTTGACAGGATTAGGAGGTGACCTGGATGCCGTCGAGCTGGTTGGCGGGCATGCCGCAGGCGGTGAGCAGGGCTGCCAGTTCGTCGCGCTCGGCTGTAGAGATGAGGGCGCCGCTAGCGCGGAGATCGGACAGCAGGAAATCGAGTAGTTCGCCGGTTTCGCCGCCCGCCGCGATCAGGGGCAGGATCTTCGCGGTGTTGGCGCTGACTCGGTCGGCGTAGCGCTCGGGCAGCCGGGCGGTGATCCGGGCGACTTCGTCCAGGTTCATGGCGTCTCCTCTGGGCCTGCGTTGTAGATGACTCCTTTTCCGTCAGGCAGGGGCCAGGCTGCCCAGATCTTGCCCTCCGGCCAGACGATGACCACGATGTCCACGTCGTTCCGGTTACCACGACACACCCAACGACGGTTGGTGCCTTGGACCGGCTCGGTGTCGGGACGACGGGCGACATCCAGTATGTAGGCACAGGTCGTGGCGTCGTCCCAACGCTCGGGAAACTCCGTCTTCCCGTCGCGTCCGGTGCCGTATCGATGGCCTCCGCTGGGACGGCCGGGGTCTCCATCGAGGATGTGGGCTCGCCGGTCGTCCGGCAGGTGGATGTCACGAGGGTCGGGCCGGTCAGGGTGATTGGCGAGGCCAGAGGCATCCCAACCGCTGGATTCCTCAGGGAGTTCGATCTGGGACCAGGGCACGTAGACGCGGCCGCCGTCGTCGGGGGCTTCGCGTGCGGTCTGTTCGGCGGGGTGGCTGACCTCTGGCCGTTCGTGGGGGCGGTCGGTCATCCCGTGAGGGTAGAGGCCGGTGGGCTTGTCAGGGGCGATGGTCGGGGCCTTTCCGGCTGCTGGTTCGTATGGCGGTTGATGGGCGCGGGGCGGTGGCCTGAGCCGGTGAGGTCGCGGCGGTGGCGGGCGTGCGGGAGGGCGGCCGGCGCCGCGGGCGCGAACGGCCGAAGGCCGCATGCGCAAGCCCGTGCGGTGCCGGTCCGTCCCGGCCCCGGCACGCGCAGCCGCCGGAGGCGGCCCGCCCCGCGCCGGCGCGCGACGCGCGCCCATCCCCCCGGCCCGGTCCGACCTGCTGCCCTTGGAATGCCAAGACGGGCGCCGGTGGCGGGTGACCGGCTTCGAAGCAACATCCAACCACCTCATCGAAACCGGCTGGAACGCCATGACCAGCCAAAACGCCGACACCGGGCCTGCTGCGGGCCAAACCGCCGCACCACTGGCCGCATAACCGTGAAACCCCAGGTAAACCCACCACAACCCCCGAACCCGCATATCTGGGGATCTTGGGGGTTAGGCGGCGACGGGGTCGGGGTGCTCGGTGCCGGTGTCGAACTGGGTGCGGTAGAGCTCCTCGTAGCGGCCGCCGGCGGTGAGTAGCTCGGTGTGCGTGCCGCGTTCCGCCACTCGGCCGTCCTCGATGACGAGGATCATGTCGGCGGCGCGCACGGTGGACAGGCGGTGGGCGATCACCAGCGCGGTGCGCCCTTCGAGGGCCTCGGCCAGCGCGTCCTGCACCGCCGCCTCCGAGGTGGAGTCGAGGTGCGCGGTGGCCTCGTCGAGAACCACCACCCGTTGCCCGGCCAGCAGCAGCCGGGCGATGGTGAGCCGCTGGCGCTCGCCGCCGGAGAGCCGGTAGCCGCGCTCGCCGACGACCGTGTCCAGCCCGTCGGGCAACGTGGCGATGAGGTCGGCCAGCCGGGACCGGCGCAGCACCTCCCACAGCTCCTCGTCGGTGGCCTCGGGCGCGGCGAGCAGCAGGTTCGCCCGGACGGAGTCGTGGAACAGGTGCCCGTCCTGGGTGACCATGCCGAGCGTCTCGCGGACCGACTCCATCGTCAGGTCGCGGACGTCGACACCGCCGATCCGCACGGCCCCGGCGTCCACGTCGTAGAGCCGCGGCAGCAGCGACGCGATGGTCGACTTGCCGGCCCCGGACGACCCCACCAGCGCGACCATCTGCCCCGGCGCGGCCGTGAACGACACGTCGTGCAGGACCGTCTCGCCGCCCCGGGTGTCCAGCGTGGCGACCTCCTCCAGGGAGGCGAGGGAGACCTTGTCGGCGGACGGGTACGCGAAGGAGACGCCGTCGAACTCCACCGACACCGGGCCCTCGGGCACCTTGCGGGCGCCCGGCCGCTCCGCGATCAGCGGCTTCAGGTCGAGCACCTCGAAGACCCGCTCGAAGCTCACCAGCGCGCTCATCACCTCCATGCGGGCGCTGGCCAGCGCGGTCAGCGGCGCGTACAGCCGGGTGAGCAGCAGGGCCAGCGAGACGAGGTCGCCGGGCCGCAGCTCGCCGCGGAGCGCGAACGCGCCGCCCAGCCCGTACACCAGGGCCAGGGCCAGGGCGGAGACCAGGGTGAGCGCGGTGACGAAGATCGCCTGCGACATCGCGGTACGGACCCCGATGTCGCGGACCCGGCTGGCCCGCACGCCGAACTCCGCCGACTCGCGCCCCGGCCGGCCGAACAGCTTCACCAGCGTGGCGCCGGGCGCGGAGAAGCGCTCGGTCATCTGGGTGCTCATCATCGCGTTGTGGTTGGCCGCCTCGCGCTCCAGCCGAGCGAGCCGAGCGCCCATGCGCCGCGCGGGGAGCACGAACACCGGCAGCAGCACCAGCGCGAGCAGCGTCACCTTCCAGGACAGCTGGAGCATCACGACGAGCGTGAGGATCAGCGTGACGAGGTTGCTGACCACGCCGGAGAAGGTGTCGGAGAACGCCCGCTGGGCGCCGATCACGTCGTTGTTCAGCCGGCTCACCAGCGCGCCCGTGCGGGTGCGGGTGAAGAACGCCACCGGCATGCGCTGCACGTGGTCGAAGACGGCCTGCCGCAGGTCGAGGATCAGCCCCTCGCCGATGCTCGCCGACAGCCAGCGAGTGAGCAGGGCCAGCCCCGCCTCGGCGAGCGCGATCACCGCGATCAGCGCGGCGAGGCCCACGATGACGCCGACCGCCGCGTGGTTCCAGATGCCGTCCATGACCCGGCCGGCGAGCAGCGGCGTGGCCACGGCGAGCGCCGCGGTCACCGTGCTGAACAGCAGGAAGAGCGCGAGCCTGCGCGAGTGCGGGCGCGCGAAGCGGAAGATGCGGGCCAGCGTCGCCCGGGAGAAGGGCCGCCGGTCCGCTTGCGCGTACATGGCGTTGTAGAGCGAATTCCAGGCGGTCACTTCCATGTCCATGTGGACAGCCTCCAACTTCGACCTAAGTCGAAGTCAACCTAGCGGCGAGGTACGACATTTTTCGTCCGCGCGCCGCGCCGCCGCCCGGCCGTCCCCGGCCATCGGGATCCGACCTGAACCTTAGTTCAGGTCGGCGGTAGCCTGGCGGTATGACGCTTTCCTGGAAGGCCAAGGAGGCCACGATCGGCGAGCTGGCCGAGCGCAGCGGCGTGCCCGCCTCGGCCCTGCGGTTCTACGAGAAGCGCGGGCTGATCAGCTCCCGGCGTACGACCGGCAACCAGCGCCGATACAGCCGGGACACGTTGCGCCGGGTGGCGTTCATCCGGGTCTCGCAGCGGGTGGGCATCCCGCTCGCCGCGATCCGTGAGGCGTTGTCGCTGCTGCCCGAGGGGCGTACGCCGACGCGGGCCGACTGGACCCGCGTGTCCACGTCCTGGCGGGCCGACCTCGACGAGCGCATCACCCAGCTGCAGCGGCTCCGCGACGACCTGGACGACTGCATCGGCTGCGGCTGCCTGTCCCTGGACCGCTGCGTGCTCGCCAACCCGCACGACGAGCTCGGCGAACGCGGCTCCGGCCCGCTGCGCCTCCTCCCCCAGCACGAGGGCGGCCTCTGCGCCGGGCCCGGTCCCGACCCCGCCTGCGCTCCGGCCGACAGCGCCTGAGAGCCATTCACGACACGGCACGCCGTACGGGGCGGGCCGGTGGCGGCGGGAGTGGTCCGCCGGG
The DNA here is from genome assembly GCA_009380095.1 of Streptosporangiales bacterium. Classification (GTDB taxonomy): domain Bacteria; phylum Actinomycetota; class Actinomycetes; order Streptosporangiales; family Streptosporangiaceae; genus WHSL01. The sequence goes on from WHSL01000189.1 coordinate 6,877, forward strand.
GCCCGTGGAGCGCGTAGATTTCGCGGCATGCCGGACGGATATGTGGTCGGGGTCGACGCCGGGGCGACGCGCACCCGGTGCGCGGTGGTCGCCCCCGATGGAACGGTGCTCGGGCGCGGTACGGGCGGTGGCGCCAACCCCAACTCCGGCACCGGGGATCCCGCGGCCCCGCTGATCGAGGCGTTGCGGGACGCGCTGCGCGACGCCCGCCACGTCCACGGCCTCGCGCCCGGGGAGGCGCGCGGGGGCATGTTCGGCATGGCGGGCGCGGGCTCGGCGGGCCGGGAGCGCGCGATCGAGGCGGCGACGCGGGCGTGGCGGATCTGCGGGCTGTCCGGTGTGCCCGAGGTGACCGACGACCTGGTGGTCGCGTTCGCCTCCGGGTCCTCGGCCCGGAAGGGCGCGCTGCTGCTCTCCGGCACCGGCGCGGGCGCGTGCGCGGTGCGCGACGGCTCGGTGGTACGGCGGGCGGACGCCGCGGGCTGGCTCGTCGGCGACGACGGCTCAGCGGTGTGGCTGGCCCGCGAGGGCACCCGGGCCGCGCTCGCCGCGCTGGAGGGGCGTGGCCCGCGGACCACGCTGGCCACCGCGGTCCCCCGGGCGCTCGGCGTGCCCGAGGACGCCGACCAGGTCCAGGGCGTGATCGCCGCCGTCTACGCCGAACCCCCGGCCCGGCTGGGCCGCATCGCCCCGGTCGTCACCACCGCCGCGACGCCCCGCCCCCCACTCGACGGCGGCCGGCCCCCGGACGACGGGGTGGACCCCGCGGCGGCGGGGGACCCGGTCGCCGTCGCGATCTGTGCGGAGGCGGCGCGGCTGTTGCTGGCGTCGCTCGACGCGGTGCTGGAGGTCGCCGGCGACGGCCCGGTGGTGCTCGCCGGGGGCGTGCTGACCACCGAGAGCCCGGTCACCGACGCCGTACGCACCGGCGTGAAGGGGCGCGGCCGAGCGCACGTGCGCGCGGGCGACGGCGCACTCGGCGCCGCCGCCCTGGCACGCAAGGCCCTCGCTCAGTACGAGAGGCCGTGGCCGAACGGGTAGAGCTCGCCGGATCCATCCGCCGTGGGGATCGACACGGGCAACTTCCCGCCGGGCGAACGCTCGCCGAACAGCACCCGCGCCAGCGACTCCATCGCCACCGGCGTCGCCGAGTACGTCGCCACGTACGTCGGCGCCGCGGTGAACGCGTTGATGTCGTACGGGTCCCGCACCGCCACCACGATCACCGGCTTACCGGTCCCGAGCAACGCGCTCACCAGGTCACGCTGCCCCTTCGCGGTCTCCAAGGTGGCCCGGTTGGTGGTCACCACGGTCAGGTCGTGCTCCTTGGCCGCGGCGACGGCCGAGGCGATCCGGTCCGCGTTCGGGTTCGTCCCGGTGGCCAGGGGGTCAACGGTCCCGCCACGCTTCGCGATGGCCTCCGCGGGCGCCGCGGTCAGCGCCCCGGTCACCAGCACCGACCGGGCCTCCGCCGAGAGCGGCAGCAGCGAGTCGTCGTTCTTCACCAGCGTGGTGGTGTGGTCGGTCATCCGCTGCGCCGCGGCCAGGTGCGGCTTGGTCCCGACCACGTCGCCGACCTTGGACTCGTCCACGAACGGCTTCTTGAACACGCCGTACCGCTTCTTGAGCCGCAGCATCCGGTACACGGCCTCGTTCAGCCGCGCCTGGGTGATCGTCCCGGAGCGCACCGCGTTCAGCACGGACCGGTACTGCAGGTCGAACTTGGTCTCCGGCGACTTGAGCAGAATGTCCGCGCCCGCATTGATGACCCGGACCGGGATCTCCTCGTCCCCGTACTTCAGCCGCAGCCCGTCCATGTCCAGCGCGTCCGTCACCACGAGCCCGTCGAAGCCGAGCTGCTCGCGCAGCACGCCGGTGATGATCGGCCGGGACACCGTCGCCGAGTCGCTCGTCGGGTCCAGCGCCGGGACCTCGAGGTGACCGGTCATCACCATGTCCGTACCGCTCTTGATCGCGGCGCGGAACGGCGGCAGGTCGATGCTGTTCATCTGCTCCCGGGTGTGCGTGATCTCCGGGATGTCCAGGTGGCTGTCCACGTCGGTGTCGCCGTGCCCGGGGAAGTGCTTCGGCGAGGCGATCACGCCGGCCTGCTCGTACCCGGCGGACTGGGCCGCGACCATGCGCGACACGAGCTTGGTGTCGGACCCGAAGGACCGGATGCCGATCACCGGGTTGGCCGGGTTGATGTTCACGTCGGCGTCCGGGGCGAGCGGCGAGTGGATGCCGATGGCCCGCAGCTCGGTGCCGGAGATGCGGGCGGCGGTGGCCGCGTCGCCGGTACGGCGTCCGGCCGCGAGCGCCATCGCGCCGGGGAACTGGGTGGCCGGCGGTCCGACCCGCGCGATCAGCCCGCCCTCCTGGTCGGTGGTGACCAGCAGCGGGAGCTTGGGACCCGAGGAGAGCGCGGCGCGCTGCAGCCCGTTGGACAGTCCGGCGATCTGCTCCGGGTTGTTCACGTTGTTGGACCACGCGTAGTAGATGACGCCGCCGAGGTGGTACTTGCGGATCAGCTCGGCCCCGTTGTTCACGCCGTAGACGCGCTGGTTGTTGGCGACGTCGGCGGGGTTGGTGGTGTCGGCGGTCTCGCCGTACACGTGCGGGACGAAGAGCTGGCCGGCCTTCTCCTCCAGGCTCATCCGGGAGATGAGCCCGAGCAGCGCCGGGTCGCGGCCGGCGTCGCCGGCGGGCGAGGCCGTCGCGGCGGGGGTCACCGCCTGCGTCAGCCCGGCCGCGAGCAGCACCGTGCCGGCACCGGCGATGAGCCTGCTCAGTCGGTTGGAGCGGGGCTTGGGTCGCGCCATGGAGTCTCCCAGGGATACGGGATGCGGCTATGTAAATGAGTGACCATTTCGAGCGCAGTCCTGCCAGTTACCTACATCACCGGCGGCTCGTCAATACCTTCGGGCACGTTCAGGAACCGGCGTGCCGGGTCCGCCCCACGCTGGCAGACTCTCGGTAATGGCCACGTCACATATCGCGAGCGCGCGCGCCGCGATGCCGTACGCGCTGCCCACCGAGCCCGACCCGTTCGTGGGCCGCGAGCGTGACCTCACCGCGCTCCGTGACCTGCTCGGCTCGGCGCGGCTGGTGACCCTCTGCGCGGCCGGCGGCATGGGCAAGAGCCGGCTCGCGCTGCACCTCGGCCTGGAGATCGTCGGCGACTTCCCAGACGGCGTGTGGCTGGCAGAGCTGGCCGACCTGACCCGGCCGGATCTGGTCGTCACCAAGGTCGCCGACCTGCTGCAGGTGCCCGAGGAGAGCCGCCGCGACCGGCTGGACGTGCTCGCCGACGCGCTCCGCCCCCGCCGCCTGCTGCTCATCCTGGACAACTGCGAGCACCTGCTCGACCCGGCGGCGGAGCTCGCGCGCGCCCTGCTGGCCGCCTGCCCCGGCCTGCGCATCCTCGCCACCAGCCGGGAGCCGCTGCGGATCCTCGGCGAGTCGGTGTACCGGGTGCCCCCGCTCACCGTGCCGCGGGCGGAGGACGCGACGCCACTGGAGCACGAGGCCGTACGGCTGTTCGCCGCCCGCGCCACCGCGGTCCGGCCGGACTTCCGGCTCACCCCGGACGCGCGCCGCGACGACGACCGGCTGCTCGCCGCCCTGCACCTGGGCGGCCTCGGCGCCGCCGCGCTGTTCGGCGGCCGTACCGGGGACAGCCGGCGGCTGTTCGAGGAGGGCACCGCGCTCACCCGGGGGATCGACTTCCTCTGGGGCACGGCGCTGTTCCTCTCCGGCCTGGCGATGCTCGCCGAGCTCGAGGGCGACCTGGCGGAGGCGCGGCGCATCCAGCACGCCATCGGCAGCCGCGTCGGCCTCGGCGGGGATCTGGAGCGGTTCGGCACGCTCGCCGAGGCGCTGGACATGC
>WHSL01000282.1 GCA_009380095.1 Streptosporangiales bacterium
CGAACTGATCGCCGAGCACGTCGAAGAGCTCGGCGGCCGCGTCGTACTGCTCCGCCGGCCAGAACGCCGTGGCGAACCTGTTGACGTCGTCCTGCCAGCCGAGCCGGCGCCGGTACCCGCGCCCAGGTTCCCGCGGCGTTTTGTGCCCGGTGAGCGGGTTAGTGGAGCCGTGAGATCACGCCGGGGCGAGGAGGGCGTCATGGCAGAGGTCGCGGACTTCGTGCTGGAACGGCTGCGGGACTGGGGCGTGCATCGGATCTTCGGGTATCCGGGCGACGGCATCAACGGCCTGCTCGGCGCCATGGACCGGGCCGACGGGGACCCCGAGTTCATCCAGCCCCGGCACGAGGAGATGGCCGCGTTCATGGCCACCGGGCACGCGAAGTTCACCGGTGAGATCGGCTGCTGCCTCGCCACCTCCGGGCCGGGCGCCATCCACCTGCTCAATGGCCTGTACGACGCCAAGCTCGACCACGTCCCGGTGGTCGCGATCGTCGGACAGCAGAAGCGGGTCTCGCTGGGTACCGCCTACCAGCAGGAGGTCGACCTCGGCACGCTGTTCGCCGACGTCTCGGAGTTCGTCGGCGTCTGCATGGAACCGGCCCAGGCCCGCCACCTCATCGACCGGGCCATGAAGGTCGCCTGGTCGCGGCGCGGGGTCGCCACCGTGGTCATCCCGAACGACGTGCAGGAGGCCCCGGCCGAGCCGGCGCCGCCGCGTACGCACGGGTCGGTCTTCACGAGCGTCGGGCGCTCCCGGCCGCGGATGCTGCCCGCCGAGGAGGACCTGCAGAGCGCGGCCAAGGTGCTGAACGAGGGGCGGCGCGTCGCCATCCTCGCCGGTCAGGGCGCCGCGGGCGCGGGCCCCGAGCTGCGCGAAGTGGCGGACCTGCTGGGCGCCGGGGTGGCCAAGGCGCTGCTCGGCCGGGACGTGCTGCCGGACGACCTGCCGTACGTCACCGGCCCGATCGGCCTGCTCGGCTCCAAGGCCAGCGACGAGATGGTGATGAATTGCGACGTGCTGTTCATGATCGGCACGAGCTTCCCGTACGCGGAGTGGCTGCCCGAGGAGGGGTCGTGCCGCGGCGTCGAGATCGACATCGACGGCGGCATGCTCGGCGTCCGCTACCCGATGGACGTGCACCTGGCCGGCGACGCCACCGAGACGCTGCGGGCGCTGATCCCGCTGCTCCATCGCAAGGAGGACCGGAGCTGGCGGGAGAAGATCGAGCGCGACGTCGAGGAGTGGTGGCGGGTGCTCGACCGGCAGAGTCACCAGCGGTTCGAGGCGATCAACCCGCAGCTGGTGGCCTGGGAGCTGTCCGGCCGGCTGCCGGACGGCGCGGTCATCACCGGCGACTCCGGCTCCACCACGGCCTGGTGGGCGCGCCACCTCAAGCTGCGCGAGGGCATGCGGGCCACGCTGTCCGGGACTCTGGCGACGATGGGGCCCGCGGTCCCGTACGCGATCGCGGCCCGGTTCGCCTGGCCGGACCGTCCGGTGATCGCCTTCATCGGCGACGGCGCGTTCCAGATGAACGGCATGAACGAGATGCTCACCGTGCACCGGTACGCGGACCGGATGGGCACCGCGCCGCTGATCTTCTGCGTCTTCAACAACCGCGATCTCAACCTCGTCACCTGGGAGCAGCGCGCGACGGGCGGCGATCCCAAGTTCCCCGACTCCCAGTCGCTGCCGGACTTCCCCTACGCCGAGTACGGCCGGCTCGCCGGGCTGGAGGGCATCCGCTGCGACGACCCGGACGGCGTCGGCGATGCCTGGGACCGTGCGCTGGCCGCCGACCGCCCGGTGCTGCTGGAGTTCACCGTGGACGCCCAGGTCCCGCCGCTGCCCCCGCACATCATGGCCGAACAGGGCAAGAAGGCGGCGAAGGCCTGGTGGAAGGACCCCGAGCGCGCCGGCATCGCCAAGCACGGGTTCCGGCAGAAGCTCGCCGAGCTTTACGAGACCCTGCCGCACCCCTCGGACAGGCGGCGGCGATGACCACCGGCCCCGGCGCCGCGCCGGCGGAGCCCGTGACGCGGTCACCGCGGCGCGACGTGGCCTTCCCGGCCTCCACGCAGGTCTGGCAGGACGTGGTCTTCCTGCACTGGGCGTATGACCCCGCGGAGCTGCGCCATCTCGTGCCCGAGGGCACCCGGCTGGACACGCGGGGCGGCGTGACCTGGGTCGGTGTGGTGGCTCTGCGACTGGCCGGCGTCCGCGTCGGCGGCGTGATCCCGCTCGCCCATCTCGGGGACTTCCATGAGCTCAACGTGCGGCTCGGCCGCTGCACGCCGCCGAGCTCCTGGACCACACCGACCAGGGCCTGTTCGCGGCGCTGGACGTCCCGCCGACACGGCGACCGCCCGGCAGCGTGCTGTACGCCCCGCGGGTGCACCCCCGCAGCGGGCTCCCGCTCCCGGCCCTCGGACCGGCCAAGCGGCCGGCCCCGTCCCCGGTCTTGGAATGACTCAGGCTTGATGACGACTCGTAGCGGGTAACGCACAGGGCGTGACGCGGCCTGCCGGCAGGAGTGGTGTGCGTGGCTTGTGTCGATCGGACGTGGATCCGCCGTCTCCTGAAGAGCGGCCGCGACGACGCGGTGCTCGTCTACACTCGGGACGGCTGCCGGGTCGTCTCCGCGGATGAGACCGCCGGCCTGGAACCGGTGCTGGTGCTGGTGCACCGGCGGGATCTGGTCATCCTGTTCCCCGACGGGGACGCCGGTGACCACGCGCTCGACATGGTGACGCGCCGCCTGGAGGCCCTCGTCCACAGCCTCGCCCCGGACCTGGACGGGCAACAGCCCGGCCCGGCCCGTCCGGCGCGACGTCACCGACGGCCGTTCACGAGCAGCGACTCACCGGCGAAACACCGGTATAGCGTGCGCCGAACGCTCAAGCACCCAGGTCGCTGACGGCGACGTCCAGACGCTGGGCGAGCTGGTCCAACTGCTCCTTGTTGACCACTTCGAACTCGGCGATCAAGGCCTCACGGCTCGTCACCAGCAACGCGTCGGCGTGCTCGCCGGAGCGCGCCGACTCCGCCGAGACGACGGCGGCCCGGCCGCCGATGATCACGAGCGTTGCGTCGGGATCGTCCGATTCCAGCAGTTTCTCGAGATGTTCAGGACCGATGACCGACACGACATGACCTCCTGACGAAGGTGCGCCCGTCCACGATGAGCAGGCGGCGGACTGCTACCCAGGGAGCCCGTGACCATTCCTGATGGCCGGACACCCGTCCTTGACCCACGACACCGACGGAAATCCGGTTCACGGCCGGCCGGGGCCGTCGTTCACCTGGCGCGGGAGGAGGGTACCGACCGCGTCCAGCCGGAGGCCCTCCACGAACTCGGCCTGTTCCCGCGCCCGGGCCATCAAGGCGTCGAGGCGCTCCGCGTCCAGGCGGTCGTCCTGCTCGGCCAGGCGGCGCAGGGCGCGCCAGCCGGCGGCCTTGCCGTCGATGGCGAGCCGCATGGCCTCCAGCTCGACCACGTCGCTCACCGGGGAACGGTGGAGCAGCCGACCGTTCGGCTTGAGCCTGGCGATCCTCTCCCCGAGCATGGCCGCGTACTGCTTGACCGGCCGTTTCGGTACGCGCAGCACGCGCATGATCTCCAGCAGCGCGTCCCGGTCCGCGGCGATCTCCTCGACCAGCCGGTCCAGCTCGGCCTCGTGCCGCGCCCTGGCGACCCGCCGTGCGAGCTCCAGCCCTGCAGTGGCTCCGGCGAGGTGGTCGTTCAGGTAGATGTCCATGCCTTTCATACCGCAGTCCTGCCACGCTCCGCCGTGTTCATGCGCGAAACGCAGGTCAGACTGCGTTTAGCGAGGTGCACGATCGGTAGGCGGAGAGCATGCGGGCTGTGCGACTGCGCGGTGTGTACCGGCCGCAGGCGGACACCCACCTGCTCGCCGAGGCGATGCGCAGGGCCGGGATGCCGCGGAACGCCAGGGTTCTCGACCTGTGTACGGGGACCGGCGTGCTGGCGGTCATCGCGGCCCGGGCGGGCGCCGCGCGGGTGACGGCGGTGGACGTCTCGCGGCGCGCCGCGCTGTCCGCGTGGATCAACGCGCGGGTGAGCCGGGCGCCGGTCCGGGTGCTCGCCGGCGACCTGTTCGCCCCGGTCGGCGAGGACGTCTTCGACCTCATCCTGGCCAACCCGCCGTACGTGCCGGGGTTGCGCCGGCCGGTGCGCCGCGGACGGGCCCGGTCGTGGGACGGCGGACCGTACGGGCGGGCGATCCTGGACCGGGTCTGTGCGGAGGCCGGGCCGCGACTGGCACCGGGCGGCTCCCTGCTCATGGTGCACTCCGCGCTGTGCGGGGAGGCGGAGACGCTGTGCGCACTACGGGCCGCCGGGCTCGACGCGTCGGTCGTCGCCCGGCGGCGAGAACCCTTCGGCCCGGTGCTGCGCTCCCGGGCGGCGATGCTGGAGGATCGGGCTGATCAGGCCGGGGGAGCGCGAGGAGGAGCTGGTGGTCGTCCGTGCCGAACGATGAGGAGAGACGGCGGGTCATCGTGGTCCCGGGCGGCCCCGTACTGATCGAGGGGCCGGTACGGCTGGTCGCCGAGGACGGGACGGAGCTCGACTGCGACCGGTTCCTCGTCGCCGTGTGCACCTGCCGGCGCAGCCGCCGCTACCCGCTCTGCGACGCCAGCCACCGCCGCCGGCCCCGGAGCCGCGAGCCCTCGGACGGGTGACGGTCAGCCCGGTGTGGGTTCCGGCGCCGGCTCGCGCAGCGCGCCGCGGCCCGCCCGCCAGGACGCGAGAAGCCGGCCACCCAGCCGCTCCTCGAGCAGCTCGGTGGCCTGCACGCCGAAGACCACGTCGGGGGCGAGCCCCGGCTCCTCGTCCAGCAGCCCGCCGACCACCTCACGCCGCATCACCTGCTCGTGTACGGCGTCCGCCTCCACGTGCTCGGTGAAGAACTCCACGCACCGCGCCTCGGCCCCCAGCCGCTCCAGCGCGGCGGCGATCCGCGCGGCGCTCGGCGGCGTGGTGATCTCCGCGGCCGCGAAGTGGCCCACCAGCACCCCGCGCAGCCTCCGGTGCAGACCGGACATCGACATCAGGTTGACCGTGGCCAGGGCCTCGGCGGGTGCGGCGTCCAGGTAGCGCCCGTACCGGGGATCGAGTCCGAGCCCCGCCATCAGCTCGGCGAACAGCCGCGCGTGCATGCGTTCCGCCCGTCCTCCGCCGAACTCGTCGTACTCCACCGCCACGAGCCCCGCCTTGGCCCGGCCGGTGAGCCGCGGGATCACCCAGGCGTGCGGATCCGCCTCCTTGAGGTGGTACGTGGAGCGGATCGCCACGTAGTCGCGCAGCTGGCTCCAGGTGCCCGCATCGCGCAGGTGGTGGGAGACGCCGTACGCGTCCACGTCCTCCTCCAGCAGTCCGGCAAGCGCCGCGCCGGCGTCGTCACCGCCCGGCGTGGCGTCGCGCAGCGCGGCGAGGAACGCCTCCTCCAGCGTGGCCCGGGCGCGCAGCAGCTCCGGCTGCCACTCCCACCCGGGATCCACCCCGGCGAACCCGCGGTAGTGAAGCTCGTAGCAGGTGTAGAGGGCGAGCTGCAGGTCGTCGCCGAACGGATCGGCGTGCGCCGCCGGCCAGGTCCGAGGGGTCGCGGTGCCGGTGAGCATGTCAACCACGGCCTCCGACAGCGGCCCGCGCGGGGCCGGGACCGGGGGGCCGCCATGCGTGACATCGTCAACCTGCTGCATCGATCTCCCCCCTTCCCGGTTTCGCCGACGATCACCCCGCTACCCTGCACCGGCGCGAATATGCCCGGCCCGGTCCGGGCCGCCCGGCGGGGCGGTTCCGTTCCGGCGAGGGGACCGGCATGATCCTGGATGGTCTGGATAGGGAGGTGGTCGCCGTGACGACCACGCTGGAGATGGCCCAGGCGGAGCGGGCCGAGCTCGCCGGGTTCCTGAAGACGCTCTCGGAGGAGGACTGGGCAGCCGGGTCGTTGTGCACCGCCTGGTCCGTACGGCAGGTCGTCGCGCATGTGATCAGCTATGACCGGCTCGGCGTGGGCGGGTCGCTCGCACGGCTGGCGCGGAGCGGGTTCCGCCTGGGACGGAGCAACGCGACCGGGGTCGCGGAGCTCGCACGGCGAAGCCCTGAGGAGCTCGTCGCGCTCCTGGAGGAGAACGCCGAGGTGCGCGGGCCG
>WHSL01000018.1 GCA_009380095.1 Streptosporangiales bacterium
GGGGGCGAAGCCCCCTGGGCGGGGGCTACGGGGGCGGAGCCCCCGGGCTAACACCCCGAACGCCACCCCGGGAAGCCGCAACGGCGGCGAACAGGGGAAAACCCTGGCGGAAGGCGGCGCGGGCGTACGCGACCCAGGAACGTACGCCCGCGCCTTCCATCCGCTCGCTCGCTAGGAGCGAACGGAGGCTTGTGTTGCCCTATAGCCTCGCACAGTTGGCGGCTGGATCCACCCACTGTGGGAAACCTTGGGATGCACCAGACTACCCAGAACCTGGGGTGCGACACGCATTTCTCGCATAGAGGCGTTCGTCATGCTGCGCTTCCGGTGCTGCGTGGGGCCGATTGCGGTCATGCCGGGAAGCACGATGCACCGATCAGGGTCGGGCGCGTGCATGATGGCCTCCCGGGGCATGGGTGCCGCTCAACTTCAGATTATCGAAGCCAGCACTGTGAGTGTCCTAGACCATAGGTCTAATAACTGGGACAGTTCAAGTGCCGTGTCACGCAATGTTGCCGTGGCGTCCGGCCGGCCGTGCGGTGATCCCAGGTGATCCCCCTGTCACCCTGGGCCTGGCCGGCGGAGGTCGGGGTGATGATGGCGGTGAGACGGGCGGGCGTGGCCACGTTCCACGGTTCCCCCGAGGGTCGGACCGACCCCGGCGCGCACCCCTGCGCGGCGGGCAGACGCCGAGATCGATCCCCCCACTTGCTCCCCCCGGAACGGTCCGCGGGACGGGCGGCCGCCCCCCTCACTCGGAGCGCTGCTGCGGGATGCCCGCCAGCAGGGCCCGAACCTCCGCCTCACGGTAGCGGCGGTGGCCACCCAGGGTGCGAATCGACGTCAACTTGCCGGCCTTGGCCCAGCGAGTGACGGTCTTGGGGTCGACGCGGAACATGGTGGCGACCTCCGCGGGCGTGAGCAGCGGCTCCGCCTCAGGCGTACGAGCTGACATTTGTGCGGCCTCTCCTCCTGGACCGAGACAGCGATCCTGAGTCCTTATCTTGGCGCGTGACCCCGGATGTCCCCTATGGCCGGGAAGGCCCATATTGGCATCACCCGAGGTGACTAGACAACCACGAAGAGCAACGGGCGGCGCGCGGGAAACGCCCGTACTGACCATGGTCGGGGTCACGCTGCGTGATTCTAGCGATACGTTTAGTCGCATCGCGGCGTATTCGGATAAAAGTCGGCGCTGAAGGACCGGAAATTCGGTTCGCGCTCGGGTTGCGGACTGCTGAAAGGCCGATCCCGCAAGGGATTTCGGGCTGTGGGCCGGAAGCGGTCAGTTCGCGGATTCCCTCGCTTGGACCGACTTCCAGCGGCCGGTCAACCGCTTGTACATGGCCATCGTGAGCTCCTCCTGACCGGTCTCGAGCCCGGTCAGAGCCGCCGCGACCTCCGCGACCGACTGGTCGGCCTGCAGCGCCGCGTCGTCGAGCAGGTGCACGAGCCCGCCGTAGTCGAGCTCCACCAGCGAGTGCGGGTGGAACTCCTCGATCCAGCGACCGAGGTCGTCGATGTCGGCGAGTACGTCGCCGTCCCCGAGGCTACGCCTGATCACCGCCACCGCCCGCGCGACGCGGCGCCGCGCCTGCACCATCGATGTGAGATACACGAGCGTACGGGTGGCCTCGGCGATCGGCGCCGCCGACGGCGCGGCGGCCGGCGGGGCGGCGTGCTTGCCCGCGGGCTGGTCCTCCACCGGCACCGGCTCGCCGTGCAGGACGAGCCGCCGCTCCGCGACGTCGAACGGCGCGAACCAGGCCGCGGGTATGTGCCAGGTCGAGGTCCGGATGTGCGTCACCATCGCACCGCCGCACTGCTGCCAGGCCGTGAACGCGGCGAGGATCTCCTCCGCCACGGCCGGCGGCACGAACGCGTCCATCAGCCCCGCCGGAGTGCCGGCCGCGAAGCGCTGGAACTGCTGCCAGGACCGCAGCCGCGTCTCACACGGGCAGATGTAGAGCTGATTGGCCGCATGCCGTACGTACGCCCGCCGATCCTCCCGGGCCGGCGCCACGATCGGCGGCACCGCGATCAGCCTGAGCAGCGCGTCCGTGTGCTCCTGGGCGAGGGTGCCGGCCTCCAGCGCGCGCTCCGGCGCGGAGGCGTACGCGGCCCACGCGCCGCGCTCCGGCTCGGGGTAGGCGGCCAGCGGCTCATACACGCGGAGATACGCGGCGTAGGGCAACACGACGGCATCGTGACATGACACGCCGGGAACGCGCCGCAGAGGTGTCCGGAAGTTTTTCGGTCGTGTCCATCCCGCTTTCCGCGCACCGGATACCGAGGTATGCATTGGATGTGATCAGTGGAGCGATACCGCGAAGATTCCGGATCACGGCTCCCCCGGAAAGGCCGCCGGTTTCGGCGCGGCGCAGCAGGACTTATCTACGCTGGGGAGTAGGCCGCCCGCACATCCAGCGGGCCGAGACACGGGAGTCACCACCGTGACCAACGTCTTCAGCGGCATGCCCCACAAGGGCGAAACGCAGGGACACCATCCACAGGCACACGAGCAGGTGGTCTTCTGCTCGGACGAGCGCAGCGGGCTCCGCGCGATCATCGCGATCCACTCCACCGCGCTCGGCCCCTCCCTCGGCGGAACGCGGTTCTATCCGTACGCGTCGGAGGCGGCGGCGCTCGCCGACGTGCTGAACCTGTCCCGCGCCATGGCCTACAAGAACGCCATGGCCGGCCTGGACCTCGGCGGCGGCAAGGCGGTGATCATCGGCGATCCGGCGACGGACAAGTCCGAGCCGCTGCTGCGCGCGTACGGCCGCTTCGTCCAGTCGCTCTCCGGCCGCTACATCACGGCCTGCGACGTGGGCACGTACAGCGAGGACATGGATCTCATCGCGCGCGAGTGCGGCTACGTCACGGGCCGCACCGTGGAGCACGGCGGGGCCGGCGACTCCTCCATCCTCACCGCGTACGGGGTGTTCCAGGGCATGCGCGCGGCGGCCGAGCGGGTCTGGGGCACGCCGAGCCTCGCCGGGCGGACCGTCGGCATCGAGGGCGTGGGCAAGGTCGGCCACCGGCTCGTGGAGCACCTGCTTGAGGACGGGGCCCGGGTCGTGGTCACCGACGTCGCCCCGGCCGCGGTGGTGCGGGTGCGGGAGCGGCACCCCGAGGTCGAGGCGGTGCCGGACGATGCGGCGCTGGTGGCCCGGCAGCTCGATGTGTACTCCCCGTGCGCGCTCGGCGGCGCGCTGGACGACGACACCGTGGCGCGGCTGTCCGCGAAGGTCGTGTGCGGCGGCGCCAACAACCAGCTCGCGCACGCCGGCATAGAGAAGCAGCTCGCCGACCGCGGCATCCTGTACGCCCCCGACTACGTGGTCAACTCCGGCGGAGTGATCCAGGTGGCCGACGAGATCGAGGGCTTCAGCTTCGAGCGCGCCAAGACCAAGGCCACCCGGATCTACGACACCACCCGAGAGATCTTCCGGATCGCCGCCGAGGAGGGCGTGCCGCCCGTCGCGGCCGCCGACCGGATGGCGGAACGGCGCATGTCGGAGGTCGGCCGGCTGAGCGGAATCTGGCTGCGCTGATCGCCCGGCGACTCGTCCATACGACCTCCGGAATACCTCGCCGTCCGCGTGTCGGCACGTTCCGGCAGGCCACGATGCCGTCCCTGGGTACGGGCCCGCACCCGGGGCCGGTGTCGACTAAGCTACGCACTCGCACGGCGTAGGCGAGCCGGGCCAGAAACGGGTACGGTAATACCCGTACGTAAGCTGGCGCCTGTCGTCAGTAAGGTGGCGACCGTCAGCCAGGCATTGCGGTTTGCGAGTGATGTGGGGTCACGTGGGCCCCGTGCGTTGAGGGGGTCGAGCCAATGGGGCGCGGCCGAGCCAAGGCCAAGCAGCAGAAGGTCGCCCGGCGGTTGAAGTACAGCGGCGGTGGCACCGACCTGGACCGGCTGCGGTCAGAGCTCGGGGTTTCCGAGGACACGTCGTCGCACCAGGACGACTCTATCGGTGACCCTTACGAGGAAGACCTGGCCGAGCGCTACGCGGACTTCGCCGGCGACGAGGACATCGAGGACGGCCGACACGGCAACGGGCGTGCCTGAGCCCGGACCCGCCTGATTCCGACCCAGCCCACGGGCTGGGTCGGTTTTTCGGGCGCCGTGGCCGGCCGACGCTGTCCCGTGCCGTGCTCAGGGTCGCGCGTGGTCGCCGGTGAGGTGGGCTTCGCCCGTGCCCTCGGTCGTCTCGCCGAGGATCCATGCGGGCACGCCGCGATCGGCGAGCAGCTCCAGGGCCGCGTCGGCCTGGCCGGCCGGGAGCAGCGCGGCCATGCCCACACCCATGTTGAAGGCGCTCTCCATCTCCCCGCGCGGGACGCCGCCGCGCTCCGCGAGCAGGCCGAAGATCGGAGCGGGGCGCCAGGTGGCGCGGTCCAGCCGGGCGTCCACGCCGGCCGGGAGTGAGCGGGCCAGGTTGGCGGCCAGCCCGCCGCCGGTGATGTGCGCGAAGGCGTGCACGTCGAGCTCCGCGCCGAGCGCCAGGCAGTCGCGGGCGTAGACGCGGGTCGGGGTGAGCAACTCCTCGCCGAGCGTACGGCCCAGCCCGCCGGGGTCGGCGGCCAGATCCAGGCCCGCCTTGTCCACCACGAGCCGCGCCAGCGAGAAGCCGTTGGAGTGCAGCCCGGAGGAGGCCATGGCGATCACCGCGTCGCCGGGCCGGACCCGCTTCGGGCCCAGTACGGTGTCCGCCTCCACCACGCCGGTGCCCGCGCCGGCCAGGTCGTACTCCTCCGGCCCGAGCACGCCGGGATGTTCCGCCGTCTCGCCGCCGATCAGCGTGCAGCCCGCCTGGGCGCAGCCGTCCGCGATCCCGCCGACGATGGTGGCGATGCGCTCGGGCACCACCTTGCCGCAGGCGATGTAGTCGGTCATGAAGAGCGGCTCGGCGCCGCTCACCACGAGGTCGTCCACGACCATGGCGACGAGGTCGACGCCGATCGTGTCGTGCCGGTCCAGCCGCTGTGCCAGCACCACCTTGGTGCCCACGCCGTCGGTGGAGGTGGCCAGCAGCGGCCGCCGGTACCGGGTGACGTCCAGCGCGAACAGCCCGGCGAAGCCGCTCTCGTCGTCGACCACCTCGGGCCTGCGGGTACGGGCCAGCTTGTCGCGCATCAGCCGTACGGCGTGCTCGCCCGCGGCGATGTCCACCCCCGCGGAGGCATAGGAGATCTTCTCGGTCACCAGGTACTCATCCGATCCATCAGAAATGACGCGCGCGGGTCTACGGACGGCGCAGCGCGCCCTCGGCCCCGCCGCCCGCGGTGAGCTGCGCCACCCCGTCCGGCCCGGTACGGGCCGCGCCGACACCCTCGAGCAGGTGCTTGCCGCGCGCCTCCTCCTCCACCGGGATCGGGTACGCGCCGTCGAAGCACGCCCGGCAGAGCCGGTCCTTGCGGATCGTGGTGGCGGCGACGAGCTCGTCGAGGTCGATGAAGCCCAGCGAGTCGGCACCGATGGAGGCGCGGATCTCGTCCAGCGAGAGGTTGCCCGCGATCAGCTCGGCCTTGCTGGCGAAGTCGATGCCGTAGAAGCACGGCCAGAGCACCGGCGGGCTGGAGATCCGTACGTGCACCTCGGCGGCCCCGGCCTCGCGCAGCATCCGCACCAGGGCGCGCTGGGTGTTGCCGCGCACGATGGAGTCGTCCACCACGACGAGCCGCTGATTGGCGATGACGTCGCGCAGCGGGTTCAGCTTGAGCCGGATGCCGAGCTGCCGGATGGTCTGGCTGGGCTGGATGAACGTGCGGCCCACGTAGGAGTTCTTGACCAGGCCCTGGCCGTACGGGATCCCGCTGGCCTCGGCGTAGCCGACCGCCGCGGGCGTACCGGACTCCGGCACCGGGATGACCAGGTCCGCCTCGACCGGCCACTGCTTGGCGAGCCGGCGGCCCACCTCGACCCGGGTGGCGTGCACGCCCACCCCGGCGATCTTGGTGTCCGGCCGGGCCAGGTACACGTACTCGAACAGGCAGCCCTTGGGCTCGGCGGGGGCGAAGCGGCGGGACCGTACGCCATCGGCGTCGATCATGACGAGCTCGCCCGGCTCGATCTCGCGGACCACGGTGGCGCCCACGATGTCCAGCGCGGCGGTCTCGCTCGCCACCACCCAGCCGTTCTCCAGCCGGCCGAGCACGAGCGGGCGGACGCCGAGCGGGTCGCGCGCCGCGTACAGCGTGTGCTCGTCCATGAAGGCGAGCGAGTACGCCCCGCTGACCTGCGGCAGCACCTCGACGGCAGCCTCTTCGACGGTCAGCCCCGGGCGGCTGGCGAGCAGCGCGGTCAGCACCTCGGTGTCGGTGCTCGCGGTGAGCAGCCCCGGTTCCAGCAACCGCGCCAGCTCCGGGGTGTTGATCAGGTTGCCGTTGTGGCCGAGCGCGAGCCCGCCGTCGTCCACTGAGCGGAAGGTGGGCTGGGCGTTCTCCCACACCGAGGAACCGGTGGTGGAGTAGCGGCAGTGCCCGACCGCGAGGTGCCCGCGGAGCGAGTTGAGCACCGCCTCGTCGAAAACCTGCGAGACCAGGCCCATGTCCTTGTAGACGACGATCCGCTGGCCATCGCTGACGGCGATGCCGGCGGACTCCTGGCCACGGTGTTGAAGGGCGTAAAGACCGAAGTACGTCAGCTTGCCGACCTCTTCGCCCGGAGCCCAGACGCCGAAGACGCCGCAGGCATCCTGCGGGCCACGGTCCTGGGGGTCGAGCTCGTGGGTCAGCCGCCCGTCGGGGTGAGGCACGGTTCCGAGTCTATCCGTCCGTGGCGTGCCCGAATCACCCCGTGTGGCCGATCCCCATCTCCCGACCCGGTCAGCGAACCGGCAGGTAGCCGGACAGATCGGCGCGTGACCCACTGGCCCGTACGCGTCCCGCCGCCATCGCGTCCGCCCACGCGAGCCGGCCGGAGGCGAGGCCGAGCCAGGTCCGCGCGTCGGTCTCGATCACGTTCGGCGGGGTGCCGCGCGTGTGCCGCGGGCCCTCCACGCATTGCACGGCGGCGTACGGCGGCACCCGCACCTCCACCGCGTGCCCGGGCGCGAGCTCGGCGAGGCGGCCCAGCTGGGACCGGACCGCCGCCTTCTCCGCGACCCGGACCGGACGGGCTCCGGCGTCGTACGCGTCCAGGACGGCGGCGAGCAGCGCGGCCCGTACGGCGCCGAGCGTCGCCGGGCCGTCGTACGGGCGACTCCCGCGCTCCTCCAGCTGCGCGTCGAGGGCGCCGCGCAGGCGCTCCACGCGATCGGTACGTGCCACGAGCACTCAACCTACTGCGCCCGTTCAGGCAGCGTTCACCCCGGCGGCACGGGCCCCGTCTAGAGTCCTCGCGGACTCAACTGGACATCGCAGGAGGAATCGTGACCCAACCCGAGTCTCGGCGGAGACTGCCGCTGCTGCCCGGACACTCCGGGCGCAGCGCCCTCACATGCGTTTACCGCTGTGGCGACGCGTGTGCCCACCCGGTGCCGAACACCTCGGGAAACGCGTACTTCGGGGACCTGATGGCCAAGGTCGCCTCCCGCCGCGGCGTGCTGCGCGCGGGGGCGCTCGGCGCGGTCGTGGCCTCGGTGGGGGTGGGGGGCGCCGTCGCGAGCGGCTCGGCCGCCGCCGCGCCGGGCCGCTCCGGCGGGTTGCGCTTCACGCCGGTGCCGCCGAACATCACCGACGCCGTCACGGTCCCGGACGGCTACGACCAGGCCGTCGTGGTGGGCTGGGGCGACCCGGTGCTGCCCGGCGCGCCGGCCTTCGACTTCGAACGGCAGACCGCGGCGGCCCAGGCCCGGCAGTTCGGCTACAACTGCGACTACGTCAACGTGCTGCCGATCTCCCGGGACCGCGCGCTGATGTGGGTGAACCACGAGTACACCGACGAGACGCTGATGTTCCGCGGCTACACCGACGGCGCGAGCGCCACCGCGGAGCAGATGAAGATCGCGCTGGCCGCGCACGGCGGGTCCGTGGTGGAGATCGAGCGCGCGGGCGGCACCGGGAAGTGGCGGTTGGTCCGTACGGGCCGCCGGCGCTTCAACCGGCGCGTCACCGCCACCACCCCGATGCGCTTCTCCGGGCCCGCGGCGAGCAGCGCGCTGCTCCGTACGGCGGCCGACCCCAAGGGCCGCGAGGTGCGCGGCATGCTGAACAACTGCGCCGGCGGGCTCACCCCCTGGGGCACGATCCTCACCTGCGAGGAGAACTTCAACCAGTACTTCGTCGGCGGCGACGGCGTGCCGGCGGCGGACAAGCCGGCGCTCGCCCGGTACGGCATCGACACGACGAAGCGCTTCCCCTCCGACAGCCGCCGCTGGGACCGGGTGGACGAGCGGTTCGACCTCACCGAGCACCCGCACGAGGCGAACCGGTTCGGCTGGGTCGTGGAGATCGACCCGTTCGACCCGCACTCCACCCCGGTCAAGCACACCCACCTCGGCAGGTTCAAGCACGAGGGCGCCAACTCCACCCTCGCCGAGGACGGCCGGGTCGTCGTCTACCTGGGTGACGACGAGCGCTTCGACTACATCTACAAGTACGTCTCCAAGGGCCGTTACCGCGAGGGCTCCCGGCGGCACAACCGCGACCTGCTCAGCGACGGCACGCTGTACGTGGCCAAGTTCACCGGCGACAGCCCGGCCGGCGAGATCGACGGCTCGGGGAAGCTTCCGGCGGACGGTGACTTCGACGGCTCGGGCCAGTGGATCCCGCTGGTCAGCGGAGACGTCTCGCACGTGCCCGGGATGTCCGCCGCCGAGGTGCTGGTGCACACCCGGCTCGCCGCCGACAAGGCCGGCGCCACCAAGATGGACCGGCCCGAGGACATCGAGCGCAACCCCAAGACCGGCGCGGTCTACGTGGCGCTGACGAACAACACGGCCCGTACGGCCGCCCAGGCCGACGAGCCCAACCCGCGCGCGAACAACAAGCACGGGCACGTGCTGGAGCTGGTGGAGGCCGGGAACGACGCGGGCGCCACCCGCTTCGCCTGGAGCGTGCCGCTGGTCTGCGGCGATCCGGAGGACCCGGGCACGTACTTCGCCGGGTTCGACAAGTCCCAGGTCTCGCCGATCTCCTGCCCGGACAACGTGGCCTTCGACGCGGCCGGCAACCTGTGGATCTCCACCGACGGCAACGCGCTCGGCGCGCACGACGGGCTGTTCGCGATGCCGGTCGAGGGGCCGGACCGCGGGCACGTACGGCAGTTCCTCAGCATGCCGGTGGGCGCGGAGACCTGCGGCCCGCTGATCACCGAGGACCAGCGGACGGTGTTCGTCGCCGTACAGCACCCCGGCGAGGTGGACGGCGCCTCCCCGGACGCCCCCGCCAGCCACTGGCCCGAGGGCGGCTCCACCCAGCCCCGCCCCAGCGTCGTCGCCGTCTGGCACACCCAAGGCGCCCACATCGGCTCCTGACCCCCAAGTTGTGGGTCAGGTGGAGCTGTGGACGACGGTGCCGCGTACGACGGTGGCGCGGCAGCTCGGGTAGGCGCGTCCGGTCGGGTCCTCGTCGGCGAGCAGCGTGTCGACGAGGCCGTCCGGGTCGTCCCAGAGGGCGAAGGTGGCGGCCATGCCCGGCGCCAGCGCGCCCGAGTCGTCGATCCGCCCGGCCCGCCAGGACCCCAGGGTGTGCGCGGCGAACGCGGCGGTCCCGGCCAGCCGGTGCTCCGGCGTACGGTGCCGGACCGCCGCCACCACCCCGCCCCATGGGTCCAGCGGCGTCACCGGCGCGTCGCTGCCGAAGGCGAGGGCCACCCCGGCCGACTCCAGCATGGCGAACGGGTTCATACCGCGCGCCCGCCACGTGCCGAGCCGCCGCGCGTACATGCCGTCCGGCCCGCCCCAGGCCGCGTCGAACGCGGGCTGCACGCTGGCCACGATGCCCAGCCGGGCGATCCGCGCGGCGAGCCACTCGTCGGCGAGCTCGACGTGCTCGAGGCGGTGTCGCGCGGCCCGTACGCGCTCCGCGCCGATGGTCACGGCGGCCATCTCGAAGCCGGTCAGCGCGGTCGCCAGTGCCAGGTCGCCGATGACGTGAAAGCCCGCCTGCAGCCCGGCCTCGGTGCACGCGATCACGTGCTCGGTGACGTCCTCCGCCTCGTGCCGCAGGATCCCCCGGGTGATCTGCCGGTCCGTGTACGGACGGCTCAAGGCGGCGGTGTGCGACCCGATCGACCCGTCGAGGAACAGGTCGCCGGCGGCGCCGGCGCAGCCCAGCTCCCGGGCCTGCTCCACGTCGAGCCCGCCCCAGTACGTCACGACCTCGGGCCCGGGCTCATCCCGCGCGATCGCGGCCAGGTCCGCCAGGTCGTCCGTCCCGGAGATCACCGGCCCCGCGTTCTCGTGCAGGCAGCCGATGCCGAGCGCCGCCGCGGTGGCCCGGGTACGGCGCTGCGCGTCCCGCCGCTGCACCGGGTCCACCGAGGCGTAGGCGAACTTGCGCGCCCGCTCATGGGAGTCCAGCGCGAGCAGGCCGGAGGCGTCGAACCCGGTCTCGTGCGCGATGCCCGGCTCCGCGCTGAGCAGCGCGGTGGAGATCGCGCCGGAGTGGGCGTCCGTACGGGACAGGTAGACGACCCGCCCCGGCGCGGCCCGGTCCACGTCGGCGGAGGTGAGCGGGGCCCGATCCGGCCAGCGCGACTCGTCCCAGCCGGTGCCGAGCAGCACCCCCGCGGGGTGCGTGGCGGCGTACCCGGCCAGCCGCTTCATGGCCTCCTCGCGGGTGCCGCAGCCGGTGAGGTCGAGGCCGCCCAGCGCAAGACCGGTCATGGTGGTGTGCACGTGCGCATCGGCGAACGCGGGCAGCACGACCGCGCCGTCCAGGTCGCGGACGGCGAGCCCGGCCGGGGCGTCGGCCGCGTCCCCGAGCCAGGTGATGACGCCCTGCTCGGCGGCGATGGCGTCGCACCAACGCCCGTCGGCGGACCGGACCCGGCCACCGCGCATGAGCACGCCTGTCATGCGATGAATGTATGACGGATCGGGCCGATCCGTGATCGTGCCCCGCCCGGGGAACCACGGGCGAAACGTGGTTTCCTTGAGAGGCTCTGCGATACGGTGAGCGACGGAGGGACATCGCGTGTCAGGTCGACTTCACGACCCCGGCTGGCGGGGGTTCGGCAGCGACAACCACGCCGGCGTGCATCCCGAGGTGCTGGAGGCGATCGGCCGGGCCAACGGCGGCCACCAGCCCGCGTACGGCGACGACGCCTACACCGCCCGGCTGCGCGAGGTGATCCGCGAGCGGTTCGGCGCGGGGGCGGAGGCGTTCCCGGTGTTCAACGGCACCGGCGCCAACGTCGTCGCGCTGCAGGCGATGACGCGTCCCTGGGAGGCCGTGATCTGCCCGGCCACGTCGCACATCAACGTCGACGAGTGCGGCGCGCCGGAGCGGATGGGCGGGGTGAAGCTGCTGGAGGTCCGTACGCCGGACGGCCGGCTCACCCCCGAGCTGATCGCGCCGCGGGTGTGGGGGCTCGGCGACGTGCACCACGTGCAGCCGCGGGTGGTGGCGCTGGCCGAGACCAGCGAGTACGGCACCAACTACACGCCGGAGGCGCTGGCCGAGGTCTGCGCGTACGCGCACGACGCGGGGATGTTCGTCTACATGGACGGCTCGCGGCTGAGCAACGCGGCGGCCGCGCTGGACGTGCCGCTGCGCGCGCTCACCACCGACGCCGGGGTGGACTTGGTCAGTCTCGGCGGCACCAAGAACGGGCTGATGTTCGGCGAGGCCGTGGTGGTGCTCAACCCGGACGCCGCGCTCGGCGTGCCGTACCTGCGCAAGGGGAGCATGCAGCTCACCTCCAAGATGCGCTTCGCGTCCGCGCAGCTGCTCGCGCTGTACGAGGGCGACCTGTGGCTGCGCAACGCCCGGCACGCCAACGCCATGGCGGTACGGCTGGCCGAGGCGGTGGCGGCGGTGCCCGGGGTGGAGATCACCCAGCCGGTCGAGGCGAACGCCGTGTTCGTACGGCTGCCGGCAGGCGCGGAGGCGCTCAGCGAGCGGTACAGGTTCGGCGTGTGGGACGAGTCGCACGGTGAGTGGCGGCTGATGACCGCCTGGGACACCACCGACGACGACATCGACACCCTCGTCAAGGACCTCGCCGCCCTCTGAGCCTCGCCGCGTCAGGCCCCGGTTCAGTGCGAGGCCAGGCCGGCGGTGATGGCGTCGGTGTTGGCGCGCATCATCCGCAGGTAGCTGGGGGCGCCGCCGGACCGGCCGGTCAGCGATTCCGTGTGCAGGGCGACGACCCTGATGTGCACGCCGGCCTCCCGGGCCATGACCTTGGCGAGCCGGTCCGGCTGGGCGGAGTCCGCGAAGACCGTGCGTACGCCCGCCTTGCGTACGGCCTTGGCCAGGGAGTCGAGGTCGGCGGCGCTCGGTGAGGCCGGGGTCGTGCCGCTGGGGATGACCGCCCCCGACGACCGTGAACCCGTAGCGGCGTGCCAGGTAGCCGAAGACGTGATGGTTGGTGACGAGGTTCCGCCGTCCGGCCGGGATCTCCGCGAAGCTGTGGCGCATGAAGAAGCTGTGGCGCATGAAGGCGGTCGAGTGTGGATGAGCAGGGCCGCGCCCTCCATCCGGGCGGCCTCTTGCGCGGAGATCCCGAACGAGTGCGGATCGGAGCCGGGCCTCATCAGCACGGTCACGTCGGCCTCAGCGCCCACGATCTCGCGGGTGACGTCGCCGAGGATGTTGGTGGTGACCACGACCTCGGCGCGCCCCTCACCTGGCGCCGCGCACCCGGTCAGCAGCGACGACGCGAGCGTGAGCCCCAGCGTGGCCAGGGCGGTGGCGAGCCGGTACGGCGCCCTCACCACCCCGTCTCCACCAGGTGGGCCGGGCTGAAGCCGAGCTCGAAGGTGCGTGCCCTGCGCAGGTCGTCGTTGTAGTCGATCTCGTGGATCGCCTGGCCCGCCGGGTCGCTGACGTACGCCCGCGCCGTGTCCACCTGGATCATCGGGCGTGGTGCCCTGGGCTTCAGCGCGTCCAGCAGTTCGGTCTCCCCGAGGGCGCCGCCGGATTCGGGGTCGTACGACCGCGGGGTGCCGTCCGTGCCGAGCACCAGCACCGGGCCGTCCGCGCCCACGGCGTTCACCGCAACGGCGGGGGCGGCGCCGACCCTGGTCCACCGTCCGGCGGCGAGGTCCAGCGCCCAGGTGCCCGCTCGCCGGCCTTCGCGGCGAGCACGTCGAAGCCGGGGCGGTTGTGGAACTCAGACCCCGCTGTCCAGGACGCGGGTCCGCCCGCCGGCGGCCAGGTAGACGAAGCGGCCGTCGGTGCCCATGCCGGTGAGGCTTCCGGGCCGGGCCAGGACGGTGACCTTCTCGGTGGCCGGGTCCAGGGTCCGTACGGTGCCGGACGCCTGGTCGGCGACGACGAGGACCGAGACGAGGGCCGCGATGGCGAGCGCCGCCGTCAGCATCGCGATGTCGCGCGGGCGCACCGCCAGCACGTCACCGAAAAGGAACGCGGTCAGATCCACCGCGAAGCTCCGCGAGTGCGACACGAGGATCACCCCGAGGGCGGTCATCCCGACGAACAGCAGCCCGACGCCGGTGTCGTGGGACATCCGCCGCGAACGCGACAGCGCCGTCACGCCGAGGGCCACCGCGCGGCGGGCACGGTGCGGCGCGCGCACGTACGGCGTCCGGCGCTGGTGGCGCAGCGCGGCGTGGCCCCCGACCGGCTGCCCATGACGGTCCGGCAGGCGGTGACCCTGGGGCGGTGGGCGCACCGCGGCTGGTGGCGGCCGCTGACCCGGTACGACCGGGCGCTCGTCGCGGAGTGCATCGACACGGTGGGGATGGCCGGGCTGGCCCGCGAGCAGCTGGGCGAGCTCTCCGGCGGTCAGTACCGGCGCGTCGTCATCGCCCAGGGCCTGGCGCAGGAGTCGGACCTGCTGCTGCTCGACGAGCCCACGGCCGGGCTGGACGCGGACGCGCGGCGGCGGATCCTGGAGATCATCGACCAGTTCGGTGCCGGTGGTGTCGCGGTCGTGCACGCGACGCACGACGCCGCTGCCGCCCGGCGTGCCGGCCACGGCCTGCCGCTGGAAGGGGGCCGTCTGGTCGCCGAGGGCGATCCGGCCGCGCTCGTACGGGCGTCCCGAGACGCGTGAAGCCCCGTACCGGCGGGTGGCCGGTACGGGGCTTCGGAGGCTCGGTCAGCGGAAGGCGGAGACGCCGGTGACGGCCTGGCCGAGGGAGAGCGCGTGGATCTCCTCGGTGCCCTCGTACGTCGCCACCGTCTCCAGGTTCACCATGTGCCGCATCACCGGATACTCCAAGGTGATGCCGTTGGCGCCGTGGATGGACCGGGACGCGCGGGCCACCCGCTGCGCCGCCTGCACGTTGGCGAACTTGCCGAAGCTGACGTGGTTGTGGTGCGCGCGGTCCGCGTCCTTCAGCGTGCCGATCCGCCAGGCGGTGAGCCCGGCCTGGTTCACGTCCACCAGCATGTCGGCGATCTTGCGCTGGGTGAGCTGGAAGCCCGCGATGGGCTTGTCGAACTGGACGCGGCTGCCCGCGTAGTCCACGGCCGCCTCGTAGCAGGCGCGGGCCGCGCCCACCACGCCCCAGACGATGCCGTACCGGGCCTCGTTCAGGCAGGACAGCGGGGCCTTGAGGCCCTCGGCGAGGGGGAGCTGTGCGTTGGCCGGGAGCCGTACGCCGTCGAGCACCAGCTCCGACGTGATGGAGGCGCGCAGCGAGATCTTCTTGTGCACCACGTTGGCCTGGAAACCGGGCGTGTCGGTGGGCACGAGGAAGCCGCGGATGCCCTCCTCGGTGGCCGCCCACACGATCGCCACCTGCGCCACGTTGCCGTTGGTGATCCACATCTTGGTGCCGTCGAGGACCCAGTCGGCGCCGTCGCGGCGGGCCCGGGTGCGCATCGAGCCCGGGTCGCTGCCGGAGTCCGGCTCGGTGAGGCCGAAGCAGCCGATGGCGTCGCCCGCGGCCATCCGGGGCAGCCACTCGTTCTTCTGCTCCTCGGAGCCGAACTTGTGGATCCCCGCCATGGCGAGCGAGCCCTGCACGGACAGGAAGCTGCGCAGCCCGGAGTCGACGGCCTCCATCTCCCGGCAGGCCAGGCCGTAGCTGACGTTGTCGGTGCCTGCGCAGCCATACCCGTCGAGGTGCATGCCGAAGATGCCGAGCGCGCCCATCCCCTTGGCCAGGCCGGGCGCGTCCGGGATCGTCCCGGCCTCGAACCAGTCCGCCACGTGCGGCAGCAGCTCGGCGGTGGCGAACGCCCGTACGGTGTCGCGGATCTGCCGCTGCTCGTCGTTCAGCAGGCCGTCCACGTCCATGAAGTCGTTGCGGTCCGGCGCCGGGACCCGCTTGGCGGTGCTCATATCCTCTAGTTCCTCTCGATTTCCGTACGGGGGTCAAGCTGTGTCGGCTCGAGCGGGGCTTGGCGGACCACGCGCCGGTCCTCCAGGGCGGTGATCTCGGGGGCCGTCAGGCCCAGCCAGGTCAGGACGTCCCGGGTGTGCTGGCCGAGCAGCGGCGGGGGTGCCGGCGGGGGCGCGTCCGCCATGCCGGCCAGCTCGAACCCGTTCCGTACCAGCTCCAGCGGGCCGGCCGTGGGGTGCTCGACGGTGAATGTGGCGGGGTCGCCCGCCTCGGCCGCGGCGGCCAGGGCCTCGCGTACGCCGCGGATCTTCCCGACCGGTACGCCCGCCTCCAGCAGGGCGTTCGTCCAGGTCTCGCCGTCCTTCGCGCGCAGCTCGGCGATGATCTGGGAGATCAGCGCGTCGCGGTTGCGGATCCGGTCCGCGTTGGTGGCGAAGCGGGGATCGTCGCCGAGCTCGGGGCGGCCGATCACCTCACAGAGCTTCCGGTACAGCGCGTCGTTGCCGGCCGCGATCATGATCTCGCCGTCCGCGGTGGGGAACGGCTGGTAGGGCACCACGCTGGGGTGGGCGGAGCCGTACCGCTTCGCCTCCTGGCCGGAGACGATGGCGCTCTGCGTGACGTTGGTCAGCCCGGCCAGCGCGGAGCCGAGCAGGGACACGTCGATGTGGTCGCCCTCGCCCGTACGGTCCCGGTGGCGCAGCGCGGCGAGGATCGCCACCGTCGCGTTGAACGCGGTGAGCACGTCGGTGATGGCCACGCCCACCTTGGTCGGCGACTCCTCGCCGGTGATGTGCATGAGGCCGCTCTCCGCCTGGATCACCGCGTCGAACCCGGGCCGGTCGGCGGGCTTGCGGCGGGCTCCGAAACCGCTGATGGAGCAGTAGACGACGCCGGGGTTGCGCTCGCGGACCGCGGCCGAGCCGAGGCCCAGCCGGTCGGCGACCCCGGGCCGGAAGTTCTCGATCACCACGTCGGCCCGGTCGCAGAGGTCCTGCACGATGCGGAGCCCGTCCGGGTCCTTGACGTCGATCGCCAGCCCCTGCTTGCCGCGGTTCAGCGCGAGGTAGTACGCGGCCTCGCCGCCCGCGTCCGGCGGGCCCCAGGCGCGGGTGTCGTCGCCCCGCTCCGGATGCTCCACCTTGATCACCTCGGCGCCGAGGTCCGCGAGCATCATGGTCGCGAACGGCCCGGCCAGAACCCGGGACAGGTCCGCGACCACGATTCCTTCGAGGGGTCGTCTACTCATCGCTCTCCTCATCCGTGCCCACCTGGGCGTACGCCTCCAGCGCGCGCTTCGTCGCGGTGATCAGCGCGGCTCCCGACTGGCCGTGGTACCGGCGCTGTAGCCGGGCGATCATGTTCTCGGCCTCGTCCCGGGCGGAGCAGCCCTCCACGACCGCGCGGAAGAAGTCGCGGGCCAGACCGGTCAGCAGGGTGGTGTCGGCCGCCACGATGCGCCCGTCGGCCTGCCCGACGGCCAGCACCACACCGAGCTGTTCGAACTGCGAGTGGGAGGCCACGCCACCGGGCAGCCGGGCATAGCCCGACACCAGGACGACGTCGTCGGCGGCCAGCCGTTCCATCACGGACCGGTCGTAACTCTGCATGCTGCCCTCAATCCAACGGTGAACGCGTGTGCCTCACAAGGATGATGGACACACGTGCGCCGAAATCGAGTGCTGGGGGCTCTCGCCGCGGGAGTCGGGCCGGACGGGCACGTCCCAGCGAGAGGGCAGCTGCCAGCAAGCATGGCGTTTCGTGTTTGTCCACGTCAACTCGGGTGAACGTGGCATCGATCGCAGTCCGCGCGCCGTCACGGGCGGCGTGGGGCGCGCGGCTTGCTGCACCACGACACGACCGCGCTGAACAGGGCGATCGCCGCGAACACCGCGAACGTGAAGCGGAAGCCGACGATCAGGTCGTCCATCGCGCCGGGGCCCGCGGTGGCGAGCCGGCCGGCGTACACGAGGCGGCGCTGCGCCTGGTCGACGAAGATCGTCATGAGCGCCAGGGAGAGCGCGGTGCCGAGCGACATGCCGACGTTGATCAGCAGCAGCCGTACGCCGTTGACCACGCCGAGCCGGCCGGGCGGGAGGCTGGCCATCATCGCCGTGGTGTTGGCGGAGAGGAACATGCCGGTGCCGAGGCCGCCGGCGGCGAAGGCGGCGGCCAGTGGCGCGTACGGCAGACCTGGCGTGATCAGCACGGCCAGCGGGGCCAGACCCACCGCGGTGGCCAGCGCGCCGAAGGCCGCGACGCGGTGCGGGTGGAAGCGGCGGGCGAGCTGTCCGGCCAGCACCGAGCCCACGCCCATGGCGATCGGGGCGGGCAGCACGAGCATGGCCGCGTGCAGCGCCGTGGTCGACTCGACGGTCTGGAAGTACAGCGCGCCGAGCAGCACGACGCCCGCCCGCGGCAGCGCGTTGGTGAACGAGGCCACGTTGCCGAGCGAGAAGCTGCGGTGCCGGAACAGGCCCATGTCCAGTACGGGATTGCCGGCGCGCCGCTCCACCAGCGTCAGCACGGGCGTGAGGGCGAGGAAGATCAAAGCGCCCGCGATCACCACGGGGTTCGCGAAGCCCGACGACCCGGCCTGGGAGAACGCGATCAACAGCGCGCTCAGCGCGCCGAGCAGCAGCACGTTGCCGGGGATGTCCAGCGGCTCACGCGGCCCGCGCGCGACCCGGCGCAGCGTCATGGCGCCCCACAGGCAGGCCGCCGCCGCGATCGGCACGTTGAACCAGAACAGCCAGCGCCAGCCGAACACGTCCGCGATCACGCCGCCCACGGTCGGGCCGACCAGCTGGGCCACCGACAGAACGCCCATGAACACGCCCATGCCGCTGCTGAGCAGCCGGCGGGGGAACGCGTCGGCGACGACCACGGTCCCGTTGGCGATGATCAGGCTGGCGCCGATGGCCTGGACGGCGCGGAGCCCGATCAGGATCTCGATCGTGGGCGCGAAGCCGAGCAGCAGGCTCGCGACGGTGAAGACGGCGAACCCGGTGAGGTAGGTCTCCCGGCGCCCGAACACGTCCGCACAGCGGCCGAAGAACACCAGGAGCGAGGTGTTCACCAGCATGAACACCAAAAGAATCCAGTTCGCCGCGAACGCGCTCGCGTCAAAGGCCCGGACGATCGACGGCAGCGCAACATTCAACATGCTGGTGTTCAGCCCGAGCAACACCATCCCGAACGACGCCACGGACAGCACCCGCCATGCATACCGCCGCTGCTCAGCCGTATCCTCCGCCCCGGCCCTCCCATCACCTGACGGCGCGGCCGCGCGCGCGGCCGCGGATGGCTGCGCCGACTCGGTGGGATGCGCCGGCTCGGCGGCGGGCGCGGACTCCGAAGTGGGCGTGGGCTCGGCGAAGGGCGCGGGCTCCGAGGGGGGCGCTGACTCAGCGGGCCCGGATTCCGAGGCGGGTGCGGGCTTGCTGGGGGGAGCGGATGCCGGGGCGGATTCGGAGGCGGATGCCGGATCGGAGTCGGCGCTGTCAGCCGGTGCCCCCGACGGACGCGGAGCACCCACGAAACCTCGCCTCCCAGCCCAGAAATCTGTATATCGAACACAATTCTAGACCCGCCGCGCCCCCCACCCATCCCCGGTCCACCCACCTACGCCCAATGCGCCGGCCGGACCACCTTCCGCCCGCCCACCTCGACCACCTCCGGCGACTGGGCACGGCGGACCTTGTCCAGGCCGATGACGAAGGTGGCGTCGCACAGCTCTTGAAGAGCCAAGGAACGCCGGTTGGGAGGCGGCGCCACCACCACCCGCGCACGCGGGCGCAGCCGCTTGACGGCGCGAACGGCCGGGCACATGTCACTATCGGCCGTGATGAGCAATGCCGTGTCGAACAGGTTCCGCGCGGCGTCCTCGACCAGCGAGACGGCGAACGACACGTCCGACTCCTTCTCCTCGTAGTCCGACCACGAGGCGGCGCACGCCCGGCATTGCCTGCTCTTGCGCTGGAACCGCCCCTGATGGATCCGCAGCCGTCCGCATTGGACGGTGAGTGCGTCGAGGTGGTTCTCCTGGCGGAGTTCCGCGGCGGGGTCATCGCGGACCCGGGCGGTGAAGTACCGGACTCCGTGGTGCCCACAGCCCCGACTTTTCTGCTCGACGGCCGCGAAGGCCGTATAGTTGTTCGCGAACCCCGCCAGGGGTTAGCGCCTCTGGCCCGACGGCCCCCGGAAACGGGGGCCGTCTCTTTTTGTCTTGATGCTGTTCCGGCCCTCACGGCCTGGTCGTGCGCGGCCTGTCGGCGGCGACGGTTCGCTCCCGCCCACCTGATGTCGCAAGTCGGGCATTACATCCAGAAGTGGATATCACTGGCCCGCAGCATGGTGGGGTGAAGAATGAGGCTATAGCGATAGGCGGACCGCGTGGACGCGCCGTCGAATATGTGTCCGAATGTATCTCGGGGCATCAAGGGCAATTTGGGCGGAAGTTTGGCGGGGGCGCGGCGCCAGGGGCGCTATGCGGGGCGGGGGCGAGGGGGTGGTTGGTCTCTGTCGCGTGGCGGAATGGGAACACTCCGTGTGATCAGTGCTGTCGGGAGGGAATCGAGGGCACGATAAGGGGATGCAGACGACGACGGAGGAAGGCCCCCGGACGACCGGGCGGTCGGCGGCCACGAGGCGGGCGCTGCAGGACGCCGCGCAGGAGATCTTCGCGCGGCATGGCTACGCCCAGGCCTCCATCGCCGACATCGTCGAGCGCTCCAAGTCAAGCGTGGGCAGCCTCTACCATCACTACGGCGGCAAGTCAGGCCTGTTCCTGGCGCTGTGGGAGACCTACCAGCGCGGGCAGGAGCAGCGGGCGGCCGCGGCGGTGGCGGGAGCCAAGGAGCGTGGCGTCACCGAGCCCATCGAGCTGTTCGTCGCCGGCGCGCGGGCGTTCCTCGAGGGGTGCTGGGAGAACCGGGAGGTCGCGCGGCTGTTCCTGGAGAACGACGGGCCGACCGGGTTCGACCTCGTGCGCCGTGGCCGCGGTCAGGAGTGGGTGCGGCAGAACACCAAGCTGCTGCGGGTGGACGACACCAAGCCGTCCGGGCACGTCCTCGTCACCATGCTCACCTCGGTGATCGGTGAGGCCGGCCGGGAGGTCGCGGCCTGCGAGGACGAGACCGAGGCCGAGGAGGTCATCGAAGAGGTCTGCCGCATCCTCGTCCGCCTCTCCGGCTGACCGACCCTGGGGGTCCCGGTAGCTCCCATTAGTCGAAGAGAGTGGGGAGGGGGGTGTGGTAGGCCTCGCGGAGGTCGGCGAGCGCGACGGAGAAGTGGCCGGTGACCTCGAGGGAGGGGCCGCCGGTGAGGCCGATGGGCCGGGCGGGTACGTCGTGGCGGGCGGCGAGGTCGGTGATGGCCTGCTCCGCGCCTGGGCGGACCGCCACCACGGCCCGGGCCGCGGACTCGCTGAACAGGAGTGTGAACGGGTCATCGGGTAGGTCGACGCGGGCGCCGCGGGCGCCGGCGAGGCAGGATTCGGCGAGCGCGACCCCGAGTCCCCCGTCGGAGAGGTCGTGGGCGGCGTCCAAGAGCCCGGCGTCGGTCGCGTCCGCCAAGAAACCCGCGAGGGCGCGCTCAGCCGCGAGATCCACAGCCGGTGGACGGCCGCCGAGATGGCCGTGGACGACGTGCGCCCAGACGGACCCGCCGAACTCCTCCCGCGTGGACCCGAGCAGCACCAGCGAAGCCCCATCGGCCGTGAACCCGGTCCGGACCCGCCGCGCCACGTCCGGGATCGTGCCGAGCACGCCGATCACCGGCGTCGGATGGATGGCCGCGTCCCCGGTCTGGTTGTAGAAGCTGACGTTCCCCCCGGTGACCGGCGTGCCGAGCTCCTGGCACCCATCCGCGAGCCCCCGCACGGCCTCCGCGAACTGCCACATCACCCCCGGATCCTCCGGCGACCCGAAGTTCAGGCAGTTGGTGACGGCGAGCGGCCGCGCCCCGGAGGCCGCCACGTTCCGGTACGCCTCCGCGAGCGCCAGCTGCGCCCCCGCGTACGGATCCAAACGCGCATACCGCCCGTTCCCGTCGGTGGCCAGCGCCACCCCGAGCCCGGTGGACGCGTCGATCCGGACCATGCCGGCGTCATCGGGCGTGGCGAGCACCGTGTTGCCCAGCACATACCTGTCGTACTGCGACGTCACCCAGTCCTTGGACGCCACCTCGGGCGAGCCGAGCACCCGGAGCAACGTGTCCCGAAGCCCCACGCCATCGGCGGGCCGTGGCAGCCGCGCAGGCGAATCCGCGTTCAGCGCGTCCTGAGCGGCAGGCCGCGCGTACGGCCGCTCGTACACCGGCCCCTCATCCGCCGCGGTTCCCGGCGGCAGATCCACGATGGTCTCGCCATGCCAGGTCATCACGAGCCGCCCGGTGTCGGTGACCTCCCCGATCACCGTGGCCGGCACGTCCCACTTGGCGCAGACCGCGAGGAACTCCGAGAGCCGCGCGGGCGAGACGACCGCCATCATCCGCTCCTGCGACTCGCTCATGAGGATCTCCTCGGGAGCGAGGCTCGGGTCACGCAGCGGCACCGAGTCGAGCCGTACGGACATCCCACCCGTACCGGCCGCGGCCAGCTCGGTCGTCGCGCACGAGACACCCGCGGCCCCAAGGTCCTGAATGCCGACGACGAGGTCAGCGGCGAACAGCTCGAGGCAGCACTCGATCAGCACCTTCTCCATGAAGGGGTCGCCGACCTGCACACTGGGCCGCTTGGCGTGACTCTCCTCGTCGAACGTGGCGGACGCCAGCACGGACGCCCCCCCGATCCCGTCCGGCCCCGTACTGGCACCGAACAGCACGACCTTGTTCCCCGGGCCGGGCGCCTGCGCGAGCTTGATGTCGCCGTGCCGCATGACCCCCACGCACAGCGCGTTGACCAGCGGATTGTCCAGGTAGCACGCGTCGAAGGAGACCTCACCGCCGATGTTCGGCAGCCCGAGGCAGTTGCCGTAGAAGGAGATGCCGGAGACCACGCCCGGCAGCACCCGGCGCGTGTCGGGCGCGTCCGCGGGGCCGAAGCGCAGCGCGTCCATCACCGCGACCGGCCGCGCCCCCATGGACAGAATGTCCCGGACGATCCCGCCCACCCCGGTCGCCGCACCCTGATGCGGCTCCACGTACGACGGGTGGTTGTGCGACTCGATCTTGAACGTGACCGCGTACCCCGAGCCCACGTCCACCACGCCGGCGTTCTCCCCCATGCCGACGAGCAACGCGTCGTTCGGCGGCGCCTGCTCGCCGAACCGCCGCAGATGCACCTTGGACGACTTGTACGAGCAGTGCTCGCTCCACATCACCGAGTAGATGGCCAGCTCGGCCGAGGTGGGGCGGCGGCCGAGGATCTCCCGGACCCGCGCGTACTCGTCGACGGCCATGCCCAGCTCCGCGTACGGCTGCGGCCGGTCGGGGCTCTCCGCGGCGTGCGCCACCGTGTCGAGGTGCTGCATCGAGGTGTTCCGTCCCGTGGTTCGAAGAGGACTTGTCGAGGCCTGAGCTGTCAGGACCGCCCGCCCGGCTGGGCCCAGGCGATCACCAGCGTGGCGACCGCCTCCGGGTTCGGGGACTGCGCCCCGGACTGCACGACGACCCCACCGCCGGTGACGGTGAACTCGCCGTTGTCCTGGATCGCGGCGAGCTGCTGGAAACCCTGGCCGCCGAGGTGCTCGTGCACGTCCTTCAGCGCCCCCGCGGCGTCGGTGTCGGCCGGGGCGGTCACCCCGACGACCCGGAAGCACTCGCCGGTCTGGCAGCTCTGGCCGAGGTCGGCGTACGTGATGTCCTGCGGCGGCTGTCCGATCGCGGCGACCGGCGGGGCGGGGCGCGCGCTCTCCCCGGTGACCGGGGTGCCGGCGTTGTCGGCGGCGATGAAGTTCGCCAGGAACGGGATCACCAGCCCGAGCGCGATCACGCCGACGAGGATGATCAGCGTCTTCCGTGAGCGGAGGATGCGCAGCATGGCGAGGCCCGGTGAGGTCAGGCCGCCACGAGGCGGCTGAGGATGGAGGTGAAGAACGGCAGCCCGTCGGTGGACGGGCCGGTGATCGGGTCGGTGGCGTGCTCGGGGTGCGGCATCAGGCCGACCACGTTGCCGGCCTCGTTGGCCACCGCCGCGATGTCGCCGGCCGAGCCGTTGGGGTTGCCCACGTACCGCAGCACGACGCGGCCGTCGGCCTCCAGCCCGGCGACGGTCACCGGGTCGGCGACGTAGCGCCCCTCGCCGTGCTTGATCGGCAGGACGATCTCCTGACCGGCGGCGTAGTCGCCGGTCCAGTACGTGTCCTCGGACTCCACCCGCAGCGTCTGCGGGCGGCACACGAAGTGCAGCCCGGCGTTGCGGGTCAGCGCGCCGGGCAGCAGGTGCGACTCGCAGAGCACTTGGAAGCCGTTGCAGATGCCGAGCACCGGGAGGCCGGCGCGCGCCGCGGGGACCAGCTCGTCCATGATCGGCGCGAACCTGGCGATGGCCCCGCCGCGCAGGTAGTCGCCATAGGAGAACCCGCCCGGCAGCACGACCGCGTCGACCCCATGCAGGTCGGGATCGCCGTGCCAGAGGGCCACGGGCTCGCTGCCGGCGAGCCGTACGGCCCGGGCCGTGTCGCGGTCGTCGAGCGAACCGGGGAAGGTGACGACGCCCACTCGGGCAGTCATGGGGCTCCTTGAGATCGCCCCCGGGGTGCGCGAGGGACGCGGGATTACGCCCCCGAGGCTACCCTGGCGAAACCGAGCCCGAGGCCAGCAGGGCCGACACGTCCACCGGGGACCCGTTCCGCCAGGCGAGTCGCTTCTGCAGGCAGACCACGGTGCCGCGGTCCGGGCGGTTCACGAACGACACCTCGTCCACCAGCGCCCGCATGAGCAGGATGCCGCGCCCGGACTCGGAGTCCGCCTTGGGCACGGGCACGCGCTCGACGTCGAAGCCCCGGCCCTCGTCGAGGATCTCCAGCACGCAGAAGCTGTCGCCTATCCGTGCCTCGACCTCGTACCGGCGCGCGGGACCGCCGTGTTCGAGCACGTTGCTGCAGGCCTCGGCACCGGCGAGCAGCAGATCGTCCAGACAGTCGTCGGCGACGCCCATGGCCCGCAGGGCGTCGCCGATGAACCTTCGTACGACCGGGACGGTGTACGCCTCCCGCGGCAATGCCAGCGAGAACCTCACATCCATCGTCGACCCCCGTGGCCGTGTCTCACAGAGATTGACGTTCCCGGGTGCGAATCCCCGTAACCCCAGGGCGTCCGATCAGTCGAACCGGAGTTCGAAATCCTCGATGACGGGATTGGCGAGGAGCGTTTCCGCCATCCGCCTGATCTCGGCGAGCCGCGCTTCGTCCGGCTCGCCGTCGAGCTCGATCTCGAAGCGCTTTCCCTGGCGTACGGCCCCGACGTGCGGAAAGCCGAGGCGGTGCGCGGCCCCGACAATGGCCTGCCCCTGGGGGTCGAGGATCTCCGGCTTCAGCATGACCTCGACGACGACACGAGCCACGGATACTCCTGGTCAGCAGGTGAGACGGGCGGTCCTCAGGGTAGCGGCGGGGGATGGGCCCGCCGACCGCGGCCGTGCGCTCCCGGGGCGGGTTCCGTATTCACGAAAACGACGGTTTGAGCAGGCGGGACTCGATCAAGTGTGAGCCATATCACCGGGCTCGATGTCATCATGATCGCCCTTTTGAACGTCATACATATGAACGCACCGCGATCCGGGCGTTTCGCACACGCGGGGGGAAAGATCCAGCCTGCAACCCAGGCGGCCTGTATCCACTGGGGGGATCCATGGCGATGACCACTCTTGACGATCAGCAGACGGCGCGTACGGCCGCCGAGCGTTTCGGCGACGACGTGGCGCCGCTGGCCGGGCAACTATACCCGGCCGCGCTGCGCATGACGCGCAACCCCGCCGACGCCGAGGACCTCGTCCAGGAGACCCTCACCAAGGCGTACGCGAACTTCGGGCAGTTCCAGGAGGGCACGAACCTCAAGGCCTGGCTGCACCGCATCCTCACGAACACGTTCATCAACGGCTACCGCAAGCGGCAGCGCGAGCCGCTGCGGGCCGACGCCGAGGAGATCGAGGACTGGCAGATCGCCCGTGCCGAGGAGCACACCTCCTCCGGGCTGAAGTCCGCCGAGACCGAGGCGCTGGACCGGCTGCCCGACTCCGACGTGATCAGCGCGCTGCGCAAGCTCCCGGGCGACCGGCGCACCGCCGTCTACCTGGCGGACGTCGAGGGCTACCCGTACAAGGAGATCGCCGACATGATGGACACGCCGATCGGCACCGTCATGTCCCGGCTGCACCGCGGCCGCCGGCAGCTGCGCGACCTGCTCGCCGACTACGCGCGCGAGCACGGGCTGGCCGTCGCCTGACCACTCCTCGATCGCCCCACCCTCGGGCACTCGGGCCCGGCCGACAGCGGCCGGGCCCGAGCGTCGTTTCCGGGGGCCCTCGATGGGAGCGCGGCGGCTAACGTGATCGTGATGGACGATTCGGGGACGGACCGTACGAACCGCCGCGCCCGCGTGGCGGTTCTCGTGTACTTCGCGCTCGCCGGGCTCGCCGTGGCCGTGTGGGTGGCGCGTCCCCGGCATCAAGAACGGGCTCGCCCTCAGCGACGGGCGTCTCGGCATCGCGCTGGCCTGCATGTCCGGCGGCGGGCTGGGCGCGATGTTCGTGATCGGCCGGCTGGTGGACCGGTTCGGCAGCGCGCGGGTGACCGCTCCCGCGAGCCTGCGGGCGGCCTGCTCCGGGTCGAGGACCGGCCCGTCGGTCTCCACGGTCAGCCGCACGGTCCCGCCTTCCGTGGTGGTCGCGACCGAAGCCTCGGCCTGCGCGCCCGGGACGAGGGCGGGTTGCGGGCCGACATCGGGCTCCCGGCGGCGGAAGGCGGCGCGGCGTGAGGATCCTGGTGGTCGAGGACGCGCCCGCGCTCGCCGAGGTGGTGGCCGAGGGGCTGCGGGACCAGGGCATGGCCGTGGACGTCGCGTACGAAGGGCTGAGCGCCGCGGCCAAGCTCGACCTCACCCGCTACGACGTCGTCGTGCTCGACCGGGACCTGCCCGGGGTGCACGGCGACACGCTCTGCCAGATGATCACCGACCGCGACGACCGGGCCATGGTGCTGATGCTCACTGCGGCGGGCTCCCCGGGTGACCGGGTGACCGGGTGACCCGGCTGA
This sequence comes from Streptosporangiales bacterium, assembly GCA_009380095.1. GTDB lineage: Bacteria > Actinomycetota > Actinomycetes > Streptosporangiales > Streptosporangiaceae > WHSL01. Next base: position 26,576 of record WHSL01000018.1, read on the forward strand.
CCCTCGGCGCCGACGACTACCTCGCCAAGCCGTTCCACTTCCCGGAACTCGTCCTGCGGGTGCGCGCGCTGGCCCGCCGGCGGCCGAGCGCCGGCGGGCGGATGCTGCGGGCGGCGGGGCTGGAACTGGACCCCGTACGGCGTACCGCCACCCGGGACGGCCGGCCGCTGGAGCTCTCGGTCAAGGAGTTCGGCGTGCTGGAGGGCCTGCTGCGCGCCGGCCCGGCCCCGATCAGCACCGAGCGGCTGCTGGAGGAGGTCTGGGACGAGAACGCCGACCCCTTCACCAACACCGTGACCGTGACCATCGGGCGCCTCCGCCGCAAGCTCGGCGACCCGCCGCTCATCGTCACGACGCCCGGCGTCGGCTATCGCATCGCCACGGCCGCCGGGCGGAAGTAACGGTTCGCGGTGGGGGCGAACATCGCGATCAGCGCGGCGGGCACGGCGGCGACGTGGATCACCCGCAGCGCGGTGATCGCATAGAGGCCCGAGTCGGCGTCGGCGAGCAGGCCGGAGACCGAGTTCCCGGCCACCAGCCAGGTGATCGGCTCGATCAGCAGCGAGAGCATCCCGACCGTGCCCAGCACCAGCGCGAGGGTCCAGCGGGCCCAGTTCGCCCCGCGGCGCATCGCGACGATGGCGACGGTGACGGTTCCGTAGATGATCGCCCGGACCGTCACCTGCCACAGCGCGGCGCCCCCGGTGAGGGAGCCGGAGAACAGCCCCTCCGCGACGTGTATCGCGGTCTCGCCGACTCCCGCCGCGACCGCGATGATCCAGAGAATCGACGCATAGTGCACGCTTTTCGGCATGGCCCGAGCCTCGCCGGTGCGCGACCACGCGCACATCACCCCAGAGCGCCATCCCGCCGGTCGCCATTGAGGGGTACGGCGGCGGCCGCGGTCGCCCTCAGGACTGCAGGCTCACCAGCTTGATCTCGGTCATCTCCTCGATCGCGTAGGCCGGGCCCTCCCGAGTGTTGCCGGAGTCCTTCACGCCGCCGTACGGCTGCTGGTCCGCCCGGGACGTGGGCACGTCGTTCACCAGTACGGCCCCGAAGTGCAGCCGCCGGCCCGCGCGCAGCGCCTTGCCCAGGTCCGTGGTGAAGACCCCGGCCTGCAGGCCGTACCGGGAGTCCGAGGCCATCCGCAGCGCGTCGTCGAAGTCGGCGTACCGGGTCACGGTCACGACCGGCCCGAACACCTCCTGGCACTGCACCTGCGCGTCGGCCCGTACGCCCTCCAGGACGGTCGGGGTGACCATCGCCGCGCCGGTCCGCTCGCCGCCGCAGAGCACCTTGCCGCCGTCCGCGACGGCCTCGTCGACCCAGCTCTTCACCCGGTCGGCGTCGTCGGCGGTGATCAGGGCGGAGACGTCGGTCTCCTCGTCGGCGGGGTCGCCGACCCGCAGCGCGCCGACCTTCGCCACCAGGTCGTCCACGAACCCGTCCGCCACGTCCTCGTGCACGTACACGCGCTGCGTGGAGATGCAGGACTGGCCGGCGTGCGAGAACCCGGCGACCGCGGTCTTGGCGGCGGCCGTACGCCAGTCGCCGTCCGCCTCCACGATGAGCGGCGAGTTGGACCCCAGCTCCAGCCGCACCTTGGTCTTCGGCGCCTTGGCGGCCAGCCCCCAGCCGACGTCCGCCGACCCGGTGAACGTGACATAGGCGACGTCCGGATCCGTGGCCAGCGCCTCACCCACCGTGCCACCGCTCCCGGTGACCACGTTCAGCCAGCCGGACGGGACGCCGAGGTCGGTGAGCAGCTCCGCCAGCAGCAGCGCGGACACCGGGGTGGCCGAGGCGGGCTTGAGCACGACCGGGCACCCGGCCGCGATGGCGGGGGCCAGCTTGTGCGCGACGAGGTTGAGCGGGAAGTTGAACGGGGAGATCGCCGCGACGACCCCGATCGGCGTGCGCAGCGTGAACGCGGTCTTCCCCGCGCCGGACGGCGTCGCCTCCATCGGCACCACGTCCCCGGCGAACGTCCGCGCCTCCGCCGCGGCGAACGCGAACGTCTCCACCGCGCGGGCCGCCTCGGCGCGGGCCGTCTTGATCGGCTTCGCCGACTCGGCCATGATCGCGCGGGCGAAGCCCTCCTGCCGGTCGTGGATGGCCGCGGCCGCCTGCTCGAGCACCCGTACGCGCTCCGCCCGCGGGAAGTTGTCGCGTTCCAGCGCGGCCCGCGCCGCGCCGACGGCCTCGCGGGCCTCCTCACCGCCCGCCTTGGGCACCACCGCCACCAGGCCGTCGTCGTAGGAGGAGCGGACCTCGGCCGCCCCCTCGGTGCCGGTGGCCCGCCACGCGCCGTCGATGAGCATTCCGGGCAGGGTGAACAGGGCATCCGCCATGGGTCTCGCCTCCTGCGGGTAGGCCTCGGGCAACAATCCCTGTTTCGCCCATGCCCGGGAGTCGATGGATCATTCGATGTGGGAATGAGTCAGGAGAAAGTAGGTGGTGCTCCTTCAGTAACGCGCAGCTCCGTCATTAATCTCGAATGGGGTCTTGCGCCGCACGCCGTGACGTCTGTCACGATTGCGGCAGGCGCCCATCCTCCGCTCCGGCGACCCCGGAAACGCAGGGGGGCAGACCGGCCGGTGCGGCACCCCGTCACCCGGCCCCGACCGCACGAGGAGTGGCACGTGACCGTCGACGCCTCGAACGGTGCGGCATCCGCGCATCACGAGTCCTCGGACTCCGCGCACGAAGATGTGCGCGCCGCCGACCGTCCGACCAGGGTGGCCGAACCGCCGGAGCTCGTTCAGCTCCTCACCCCCGAGGGTGACCGGGTCGACCATCCCGACTATCCGCTCGACCTCGCCCCCGACGAGGTCCGCTCGATCTACCGCGACCTGGTGCTCGTACGCCGGATCGACGCCGAGGCGAACTCCCTGCAGCGGCAGGGTGAGCTCGGCATCTGGGCCTCACTGCTCGGTCAGGAGGCCGCGCAGATCGGCTCCGGCCGCGCGCTCGGCGCCGCCGACATGGCCTTCCCCACCTATCGCGAGCACGGCGTGGCGTGGTGTCGCGGCCTGCCGCCGAGGAAGCTGCTCGAGCTGTACCGCGGCGTCAGCCACGGCGGGTGGGACCCGGCTGAGCACAACTTCCACCTCTACACGATCGTCATCGGCAGCCAGGCGCTGCACGCCACCGGCTACGCCATGGGGATCCAGCGGGACGGGGTCGTCGGCGGGCCGAACGCGGCCGCCGCGATCGCCTACTTCGGCGACGGGGCGAGCAGCCAGGGGGACGTCAACGAGGCGTTCGTCTTCGCCTCGGTGTTCAACGCTCCCGTGGTGTTCTTCTGCCAGAACAACCAGTGGGCGATCTCCGAGCCGCTGGAGCGGCAGTCGCGCATCCCGCTGTACCGGCGGGCCAACGGGTTCGGCTTCCCCGGCGTGCGGGTGGACGGCAACGACGTGTTCGCCTGCCTCGCGGTGACCCGCCGCGCGCTGCAGGCGGCCCGCGACGGGCAGGGCCCCTCGCTGATCGAGGCCTTCACCTACCGGATGGGCGCGCACACCACGTCCGACGACCCCACGCGGTACCGGCCGGACGCCGACCTCGAGGTGTGGAAGCTCAAGGACCCGATCGAGCGGGTCAAGGCCTACCTGGCCCGCAACGACCTCGCCGACCAGGAGTTCTTCGACGCCGTCGAGGCCGACGCCGACGAGCTGGGGCGTCAGGTCCGGGCGGACTGCCTGGACATGCCCGACCCGTCGCCGATGGCGATGTTCGAGAACGTGTACGTGGAGCCCAGCGCGCTGCTGGAGGAGGAACGCGAGCAGTTCCGTACGTATCTGGCGTCGTTCGAGGACGAGGAGGCCGGGCGATGACACAGCTCGCGCTGGCAAGGGCGCTGAACGCGGGCATGCGCCGGGCCATGGAGGCCGACCCCAAGGTGCTCCTCATGGGGGAGGACATCGGCCGGCTCGGCGGCGTCTTCCGCGTCACCGACGGCCTGCAGAAGGACTTCGGCGAGGACCGGGTGATCGACACGCCGCTGGCGGAGTCGGGCATCGTGGGCACGGCCATCGGGCTCGCGCTCCGCGGGTACCGTCCGGTCTGCGAGATCCAGTTCGACGGGTTCGTCTTCCCGGCGTTCGACCAGATCGTCAGCCAGCTGGCCAAGATGCGGCTGCGCTCGCTGGGCAAGGTGGCGCTGCCCGTGGTGGTCCGCATCCCGTGTGGGGGCGGCATCGGCGCGGTGGAGCACCACAGCGAGTCGCCGGAGTCGTACTTCGCGCACACCCCCGGGCTGCGGGTGGTGGCCTGCGCCAACCCGTCCGACGGGTACTGGATGTTGCAGCAGGCGATCGCCTGCGACGACCCGGTGATCTTCTTCGAGCCCAAGCGGCAGTACTGGGACAAGGGCGAGGTCGACACCGCGCCCGGCCTGTCCGAGGTCGAGCCGATGAGTGCGGCGCGGGTGGTCCGTGAGGGCACCGACCTGACGCTCGTCACGTACGGGCCGATGGTGAAGAACGCGCTGGCCGCCGCGGTCGCCGCCGAGGAGGACGGGCGCTCGATCGAGGTCATCGACCTGCGCTCGCTGTCGCCGCTGGACACCGAGGCGCTGACCGACTCCGTACGCCGGACCGGCCGCCTCGTGGTGGCGCACGAGGCGCCGGTGTTCGGCGCGCTGAGCGCCGAGATCGCGGCGCGGATCACCGAGGCCTGCTTCTACCACCTCGAGGCCCCGGTGTTGCGGGTCGGCGGGTTCTCCGCGCCGTACCCGCCGTCCCGGCTGGAGGACCACTTCCTGCCCGACCTCGACCGCATCCTCGATGCCGTCGACCGGGCCCTGGCGTACTGAGGGGATGAGGCATGGCTGAACCGAAGCAGTTCAAGCTCCCCGACGCCGGCGAGGGCCTGACGGAGGCGGAGATCGTCAAGTGGCACGTGCAGCCGGGGGACACCGTCACGATCAACCAGATGATCGTGGAGATCGAGACCGCCAAGGCGGTGGTGGAGCTGCCCTCGCCGTACGAGGGCGTGGTCGTCGGCCTGCACGCCGGTGAGGGCGACACGGTCGCCGTCGGCACCCCGATCATCTCCATCGACGCGGGTGATGACGGGGCGGCCATCCCGGCCGAGACGGCCGAGACGGGCGAGACGGCCGAGGCGCCCAAGAAGCAGGAGGCGCCCAGAGCGCAGAAGGAGGAGCGCCAGCCGGTCCTCGTCGGGTACGGCATCAAGACGGGCCCCACCCAGCGCCGCAAGCGCAAGAGCAACGCCACGGCCGGAGCCGCTGCCGCCCCCGCCGCTGCCGCCCCGGAGGCTCCCGCGGCACCACCGCCACCACCGGCGGCTCCGGCCCCGGCGGCCCCCGCGCCGCCGGTCCGGCCCGCGGCTCCGGGGCCGCGGTCGCGGGCGCTCGCCAAGCCGCCCGTACGGAAGCTCGCCAAGGACCTGGGCGTCGACCTCGGCACGGTCGCCCCCACGGGACCGCACGGCACGATCACCCGCGAGGACGTCCAGTCCGCCGCCGCGAGCACATCGGCGCCACCCACCGCGCCTGCGACCACGGCGCTGGTGGCCGGGGAGGAGCAGCGGATCCCGATCAAGGGGGTGCGCAAGCACACCGCCGCAGCCATGGTGAGCAGCGCCTTCACCGCCCCGCACGTCACCGAGTTCCTCCAGGTGGACGTGACGGAGACGCTGGCCGCGGTGCGCCGGCTGCGAGAGCTGCCGGAGTTCGCCGAGGTCAAGGTGTCTCCGCTGCTGCTGGTCGCCAAGGCGCTGCTGCTCGCCGTACGGCGCCACCCGCTGGCCAACTCCCACTGGGACGAGGCCGCCCAGGAGATCGTGGTGAAACCACAGGTCAACCTGGGCATCGCGGCCGCCACGGAACGCGGGCTGGTGGTGCCCAACATCAAGGGCGCGCAGGCCCTGACGCTGCCGGACCTCGCCCGGGCCATCGGCGAACTCACCGAGACCGCCCGCGCGGGCAAGGCCACCCCGGCGGACCTGACCGGCGGCACCATCACGATCAGCAACGTCGGCGTGTTCGGCGTGGACACCGGGACCCCGATCCTCAACCCCGGCGAGGTGGCGATCCTGGCGATCGGTCAGATCCGCGACATGCCCTGGGTGGCGGACGGCGAGCTCGCCGTCCGCAAGGTCTGCACACTCTCGCTCTCGTTCGACCACCGCGTCATCGACGGCGAGCTGGGCTCCAAGGTGCTGAGGGACGTCGGCGCCATGCTGCACGACCCCCTCACCATGCTCGCCTGGGGCTGAGTCACCGGCCGCCCGGGCTCGAGGCCCGGGCGGTCAAGTGAGGGTGGCGACCTCGGCGGGGGTGGGGAAGGAGCTTTGGGCGCCTTCGCGCTGTACGACGGCCGCGCCGACCTTGACCGCGTACGCCGCCGCGGTCGCCAGCCCGTCTCCGCGCGCCAGCCGTACGGCCAGCGCGCCCACGAACGCGTCCCCCGCCCCGGTGGTGTCCACGGCGGTCACCGACGGCGCGGGCAGCGACGCCGTCTCGGTGTCGTCGGCGACGTACGCCCCCGTCGCGCCGAGCGTGATCACCACCGAGCGTGGCCCCAGCTCCCGGAGCGCCGCGGCCGCCCCGTCCGGGTCGGCCACCGCGTCCACCCCGGTGCCGAGCAGGAACGCGGCCTCGTGCTCGTTGACCACCAGCGGGTCGCAGAGCTTCAGCGTCTCCTCCGGGATGGCCGCGGCCGGGGCCAGGTTGAGCACCACCCGCGTGCCGGCCTCGGCGGCGGCCCGGGCCGCCGCGCCGAGCGTGTCGAACGGGATCTCCAACTGCAGGCAGAGCACCGACGCCCGGGCGATGACCGGACCGGCCGCGGCCACGTCGTCCGGGGTCAGCGCGCCGTTGGCGCCAGGCGACACCACGATGCTGTTGTCGCCGGAACCGTCCACGATGATCATCGCGACGCCGGTGGGCCGGTCGGTGTCCAGCACGTGCGCGGCATCGACCCCGGCGTCGCCGAGCGACCCGCGCAGCAGCCGGCCGTGCCCGTCGGCGCCGACCCGGCCGACCATCGCCACGGAGCCGCCGACGCGGCCGGCGGCGACGGCCTGGTTGGCGCCCTTGCCGCCGGGATACGTCGCGAGGTCGGAGCCGAGCACGGTCTCCCCCGCGCCCGGCCGGTCGCTCACCCGCACCACCAGGTCGGCGTTGAGCGAACCGACCACCACCACCTCGTGACGCCGCTCCTGCACGCTTCCTCCCTGGGCCTCGGCACCGAGCCCGTACGGGCTCAGAGCCAACGTAACGGCCCGCCACCCCCGAACGGCTCAAGATCCTGACCGGGGAAGGCCGGAGGGGCAGACAACGGGTGTAACTCACGTCACCATGGATCACGTCGTCCCGCCGATCGATTCGCCGGCCGCGCTCCCGGAGGCGAGCATGAGACATCGTTTGCGGTCCCCTCTCACCGGCATGTTCGCCCTCGCCGCACTGGTCCTGCCGCTGGCGGCCGGGTGCGGCGGAGGCGGCGCGGGCCCGGGCCTCGACCCGAACCGCAACGCCGACGCCACGGACGTGACGCTGCGCATCGCGGCCAACGCCGTGGCCGGCGGCAAGAACGCCACCGGCGCCCAGTGGATCAACGAGTACGTGATCCCCACGTTCACCCAGCGGATGAAGGCCAAGGGCGTGAACGTGAAGGTCACGTTCGAGGGCGCCGGGGTGGAGGACGAGCAGTACAAGACCAAGCGCGCGCTGGATCTGAAGACCCGTTCCGGCGCCGACCTGATGAACCTCGACGGCATCTGGACCGGCGAGTTCGCCCAGGCCGGGTACCTGCTGCCGCTGGAGCAGGTGGTCGGGGAGAAGGCGAACTCCTGGGATGGCTGGTCGCAGATCCCCGGCCCCATCCAGGGCAACTCCAGCTTCAACGGCAAGCGGTACGGCCTGCCGTGGGGCACCGACGGCCGGGTGATCTTCTACAACAAGGAGCTGTTCACCAAGGCCGGGCTGCCCGCCACCTGGCAGCCGAAGAGCTGGGATGACATCCTCGCCGCCGTCCGGGAGCTGAAGAAGCTGCCCGGGGTCACTCCGGTCCAGCTCAACGCGGGCACCGCGATGGGTGAGGCCACCACCATGCAGGGCGTGCTGCCGATGCTCGCCGGCACCGGCCGCGACGTCTACGCGAACGGCAAGTGGATGGGCGCGAGCCCGCAGCTCAACGAGGTCCTCGGGCTGTACAAGACGATCTTCGACGAGGGCCTCGGCGACAAGGAGGTCCAGCTCCAGGCGAAGGGGCGCGACAAGTCGTTCGCCGAGTTCGCCGAGGACAAGGTGGGCATCCTGTTCGAGGGCGACTACTTCTGGCGCTCGGTGATCAATCCCGACGAGGGCATCGCCCCGATGGAGGACCGCGACGCCACGGTGGGCTACGCGCTCATCCCCGCCGCGCGCCCCGGCTCGGGCGTACGGGGCCAGGACCACGTCAGCTACTCCGGCGGCGCCACCTGGATGATCAACCCGAACACGGAGTACCCGCAGCAGGCCTGGGAGCTGCTCACGTTCATGGGCTCCGCCGAGGCGGTCCGCAAGGCGAACGAGCTCACGTCCATCGGTATCACCCAGCGCACCGACGTGAACGAGCAGGTGCTGGCCGATGACCCGCTGTTGAAGATGATCAGCGAGCAGGTCCTGCCGATCACCTCCACCCGGCCGTCGCTGGCGGCGTACACGGAGGTGTCCGTGGCCCTGCAGCAGGCGACCGCCGACATCGTCAGCGGGAGGTCACCGCAGCAGGCCGCGCAGACCTACAAGGCCAGCGTGGAACGGGCGGCCGGTGGCGCAGCCAACGTCTCCACCGGCTGAGCCCGCGGTCGCGGACGAGGCCGCGCCGGGCCGTACGGACGGCTCGGACGCGGCCGGCCTCGGCCGCCTCCGGGCCGCGCTGTTCGTCACCCCGGCGCTGCTGATCATCGGGGTCTTCCTGGTCTTCCCCGCCCTGTGGACGCTCTACCTGGGCGTCACGGACTACCGGCTGACCGGGATCGCGGCCGCGCGGCCGAGCTTCGTGGGGTTCGCGAACTACGTACGGGCCCTCACGGACCCGCTGTTCCACAACGCGCTCTGGCTGACCCTGCTGTTCGTGTTCGGTTCGGCGATCATCGGGCAGACCGTGCTCGGCTTCGGCCTGGCCTGGACGCTGCGCTCCGCCCCGCGCTGGGTCCGCGGCACCGTGGAGTCGCTGGTGCTGCTGGCCTGGATCCTGCCCGGCGTCGTCGTCGCGTTCCTGTGGATCGCGCTGCTCGACTCCGACCGCGGCACGCTCAACGCGCTGCTCGGCACGGCCGGCCACGCGTGGCTCGTGGACAACCCGATGACCGTGCTGATCGTGTTCAACACCTGGCGCGGCACCGCGTTCTCCATGATGCTCTTCGCCGCGGCGCTGGCCGCGCTGCCGCCCTCCCAGCTGGAGACGGCGCGGCTGGCCGGCGCGTCCGGCTGGCAGACGGTCCGCGACGTGGTGCTGCCGCACCTGCGCCGGCACCTGCTCACCAACACGCTGCTGATCAGCCTGTGGACGTTCAACGACTTCACGCCGTACCTGATCACGGCCGGCAACCCGGACCACCGGTCCGAGGTCCTGCCGGTCTACATCTATCTGACCGCCATCCCCGGCGGGCAGCTCGGCTTCGGCAGCGCGATCTCGCTGCTCATGCTGGTCATCAACCTGGCGCTGGCGTTCTTCTACCTGCGCCTGCTGCGGGAGCGGCGGTCGTGATGCCCCCCGTGTTCACGCCCGCGGCGTTCGTCCGCCGGATCGGCTTCTACGTGCTGGTCGGGCTCGTCGCGGCGTTCTTCGCGATCCCGCTGCTCTGGCTGCTGACGGCGCCGTTCGACACCACGCCCGCGTACGGGGTCCAAGTCCCCGACTTCACCCTGGGCAACTTCCGCACCCTGCTGGCCAACGAGCAGGCCATGATCTCGCTGGGCGAGTCGGTGATCCTCGCGCTCGGGTCGATGGCGGTCACGGTGGGCGGCGCGGCACTGGCCGCGTACGCGCTCAGCCGCGTCGCCGTCCCCGGCCGGGGCGCGCTGCTCTACCTGCTCCTGCTGCTGTCCTCGGTGGTCACCGGCACGACCGCGATGGTGCCGATCTTCCTGCTGATGTTCGAGGCCGGGCTGATCGACAGCCGGGCCGGGGTGGTGCTGGTGATGACCGGCGGCCTGCTGCCCGCCGCGATCTTCATCCTGAAGGACTTCATGGACGCGACGCCGCGCTCGTACGAGGAGTCGGCGCGGGTCTTCGGCGCCCGGCCGCTGCAGATCCTCTGGCACGTGGTGGTCCCGATCACCCGGCCCGGGCTGGCCACGATCGCGGTCTGGGCCACCGTGCAGGTGTGGGGCAACTTTCTGGTGCCGTTCATCCTGTTCACGGACCCGGCCAAGCAGCCCGCCGCGGTGATCATGCACACCTTCTATACCGAGGGCGGGCAGCCCAAGCTCGCGCTGATCTCGGCGTTCTCGCTGCTGTACTCGGCGCCGGTGGTGGCCATGTACGTGTTCGTCAGCCGCCGGTACGGTTTCCGGTTCCACGGAGGGATCAAGCGCTGATGTCGGAGATCGAGCTGACCGGGCTGCGGAAGGTGTTCGAGGGCGGCGTACGGGCCGTGGACGGCATCGACCTGACCGTGGCCGACGGCGAGTTCTTCGCGCTGCTCGGCCCGTCCGGTTGTGGAAAGACCACGCTGCTGCGCACGGTCGCCGGCCTGGAGAGCGCCGACGGCGGCACCATCGCGATCGGCGGTGACGACGTCACCCGGCTGTCGCCCGGCGACCGCGACGTGGCCATGGTCTTCCAGGACTACGCGCTGTTCCCGCACATGAGCGTGGTGGAGAACATCGCCTATCCGCAGCGGGTGAAGCGGGTGCCCAAGGCGGAGCGGCAGGCCGCGGCCGCCGCGGTGGGCGCGGACCTGGAGCTGGCCGGCCTGATGGACCGGCGGCCCGGGCAGCTCTCCGGCGGCCAGCAGCAGCGGGTCGCGCTGGCCCGCGCGGTGGCGGCGCGGCCGCGGGTGTTCCTGTTCGACGAGCCGCTGTCCAACCTGGACGCGCGGCTGCGCCTGTCGGCCCGTACGTTCCTCAAGCGGCTGCAGCGCGAGCTGGCCGTGACCACCGTGTTCGTCACCCACGACCAGGCGGAGGCGCTGGCCCTGGCGGACCGGATCGCGGTGATGGAGGCCGGGCGGATCCGTCAGGTGGGCACGCCGCAAGAGGTGTTCCGGCGGCCGGCCAACACGTTCGTGGCCAACTTCATCGGGTCCACGCCGATGAACCTGCTGCCCGGGGTGGCAGTCGAGGGCGGTGTCACCGTGGCCGGCGTACGGCTCCCGGCGGCGCACTCCGTCGCCGCGGGCACCGAGCTCGTCGTGGGCTTCCGGCCGGAGTACGCGACGGCGTCGGCGGAGGACCTGCCGGGCGCGCTGCCCGGCCGGGTGGCGATCGTGGAGCATCTCGGCACGTCACTGCTGCTCACGCTGGAGTCCGGCGACCTCGCGGTCGGCGTGACGGTCCCCGAGGACGCGGAGCCCGCACCCGGCACCTCGCTCTGGGTGCAGCCCCGTCCGGACAGGCTGCTGCTGTACGACGCCGGCGGGGGCGACATCATCGAAGCGTGACGATTCCCCGCGAGCCGACCGGCCGGGCCGTCGGCGTCTGGGGCGTGGCGGTGGCGGTCTACCTGATCGCGTTCTTCCACCGGACCAGCCTCGGCGTCGCCGCGCTCGATGCGCAGGACCGGTTCGCTCGCGCCCGCACGCGCCGCCTGACCCGCCCCTGAGGAGGGCGGCCAGCCCTGCGCGAGGGGGCGAGCGGCCGACAAATCGCCCATCGCGGTCGTTATCGTCACCAGATTCGGGGCGATACGTGTCGTCGCGGAGATTCGGGGCTATCTACTCTGAGTGATCAGATCGCCACGCGGGGTCATCGACTCGAACATTGCGTCACGATGCCGGACAACGTGGACGGCCCGCACCGCCGGCGGGGAGCTCATCGGCTTCGGCGGCCCCGGAGAGCCGCGTTCACTGGCGGTAGCCCTCGACCTCGCTGGCCGGGCGGACCGCGGCGTCGTCGGGGTTCTCGCCGAACTCCTCCCGCGCCCGCCGCTGCCGCAGCAGATCCCAGCACTGGTCGAGGTTGCGCTCCAGCGCCCGCAGCCGCGACCGGCCCGACTCGCCGAGGCCCCCGGCCCCGGCCTGGCCGCGCAGCTCCCGCTCCTCGTTGACCAGCTCGGAGATGCGTCCAAGAACCTCGGCGTCCCCACTGTCCGGCGTGCTCATCGCGTCTCCTTCACTCGGCGGTCACAGAGCGCGGGCCTCGGAGCCCGTGCATCCCTGACCGGTTCCCTCTCCGTTCCCTTCCCTGTCCCGGCCGCGCTCGCCCCCGCTGCGGACCGGTGTCCGTTTTGCGGTCGTCCGGGACCGACGACGTCTCGTAAGTGCAGCGTCACTTTCCGCTCTCTCTGCGTCAATTCAGGAGGTTCAACCTCAGGGAGGCGGCTCCGCATGGTGACCGCATCCGGAAGGGGGCTCGATGTTCCGGTTTTTCGGTGTCTTCGTCGGTGTCGTCGCCTTGCTGGCGACGACCCTCGTCTCGGTACTGTCCCCGTCGCCCGTCCAGGCGGCTCCCCGGCTGACCGACGGCCCGCGCTCGATCGCGGCGGCCGAGGTGCCGGACGGCCCCGCCGTCATCGCGCACCGCGGTGCCTCCGCGTACACGCCCGAGAACACCATGGCCGCCTTCGAGCGAGCCCGCGAGATGGACGCGGACGTGGTGGAGACCGACGTCCAGCGCAGCAAGGACGGCGTGCTCGTCCTACTGCACGACACCACGCTCGACCGCACCACCGACGTCGAGCGGCGATACCCGGACCGGGCACCGTGGAATGTGCGCGACTTCACGTACGCGGAGATCCGCAAGCTGGACGCCGGCTCGTGGCGCGGCGAGAGGTTCGAGGACGAGCGCATCCCCACCCTGAACCGGCTGCTCGCCGAGCTCACCGGCAGCGGCATGGGGCTGCGGCTGGAGGTCAAGTCGCCGGAGCTGTACCCGGGGATCGGGGAGGACGTACGGGACGCGTTCCAGGCCCGTCCGTACTGGCTGGTGCCGGGGCGGCTCGTGGTGCAGAGCTTCGACTGGGAGTTCATGCGGGACTTCACCCGGCTGCTGCCGTCGGTGCCCGCGGGCCTGCTCGGCACGCCGGACAGTGATGAGCTGGCCGATCTCGCCGAGTACGCGGACGAGGTCAATCCCAAGCACACCACCGTGGACGGCGACTACGTGGACCGCGTCCACAAGCTGGGGATGGACTGCCACCTGTGGACGGTGGACGAGGAGGAGGACATCGAACGCGCCCTCGACCTCGGCACGGACGGCATCATCAGCAACCGTCCCGACGTCGCCCGCGAGGTCCTCGACGAACATCGGGCCGAGGAGCGGCCCGCCGCCGCCTGACCGCCCTACAGGGCGAGGTCGAACCAGACCACCTTGCCGGTGCCCGTGCGGTGGGTGCCCCAGCGCCGGGCCAGGCTGCTGACCAGGAAGACGCCGCGCCCGCTCTCCTCGTCGTCCCGCGGGCGGCACAGGTTCGGCAGGTGATGGCCGGTGTCGTCGACCTCGCAGAGCAGCACGTCGGTGCGGATCAGGCGCAGCCCGACCGGGCCCGCCGCATACCGTACGGCGTTCGTGAGCAGCTCGCTGACCAGCAGCTCCACCGTCTCGGCGAGCTCCTCGAGGTCCCACCCGCGCAGCGCGGCGCGGGTGAGGGCGCGGGCCCGCCGCACCTCGGCGGGCTCCGCGGACAGCCGCCAGGACACCACGTCCTCACCGGGCAGCCCGCTGAACCTGGCCACCAGCAGCGCCACGTCGTCGAGCCGGTCCGCGGTGCACAGCGCGTGGATCACCGCGTCGCTCACCTCGTCGAGCGGCCGGTCCCGCCCGGCCAGCTCCACCCGGAGCGCGTTCAGCCCCACGTCGATGTCCTGGTCGCGGAGCTCCACCAGCCCGTCGGTGCACAGCACCAGGCGGCTGCCGGGCGGGGCGGGCACGCGGAGCGTGCCGAACGGCACCCCGCCCACCCCGATCGGCGCCCCGGACGGGATCTCCAGCAGCTCGCTGCGCCCGTCCGGGTGGATCAGGACCGGCGGGATGTGTCCGGCGTTGCCGATGTCGCAGGCGTGCGTGACCGGGTCGTACACGCAGTAGACGCAGGTGGCGATGCGGTCGTCGCCGAGCCGCTGCGCCAGCTCGTCGAGCTGCCGGAGCACCTCCTCGGGCGGCAGGTCGAGCGGCGCGAGCGTGCGGACCGCCGTACGGAGCTGGCCCATCACCGAGGCCGACTGCAGGCCGTGCCCCATCACGTCCCCCATCACCAGCGCCACCCGGCCGCCGGGCAGCGGGATCGTGTCGAACCAGTCCCCGCCCACCTTGACGGCGCGGCTGGCCGGCAGATAGCGGTAGCGCACCTCGAGGCCCGGCAGGTCGGGCGGGCCGTCGGGCAGCATGCCGCGCTGCAGGGTGTCGGAGGCGCGGCTCTCCTGCCGGAACAGCCGGGCGTTGTCCATGGACAGCGCGGCCCGCTGGGCGAGCGCCTCCGCGGCGTCCACGTCCATGCCGTCGAAACAGAGCCGCTCGGGCTTGCGCTGCAGCACCAGGTTGCCGAGCGCCACCCCGCGGGCCACCAGCGGCACGATCAGCAGCGACTGGCCGGCCAGTAACGTCTTCAGGTCGCGGCCGGGCATGGTGAGGCCGATCGCCTCCGCCATCGCCGAGGTCACCCGGGGGATGTGCACGGCCCGGCCGCTGGTCATCGCGCTGGCCCACGGGCTGCCCTCCGGCAGCCGGAACACCTCGCCCACCGGGACCACGGTGTCCCACCGGCCGGGCCGGTCGTCGTGCGCGACGGCGAGGCGCCTCACGAGATAGCCGTCGCCGGGGCGCGGCCGGATGTCCTCGCCCGAGCTGTACTCGTCGAGCAGGTGGATGCCGGCGAAGTCGGCGAACCGCGGCACCAGCGCCTCGGCCAGCTCGCGCGCGGTCTGCTCGAGGTTGAGCGAGGTGCCCACGCGGGCGCCCGTCTCGTTCAGGAAGGCCAGCCGTTCCTGCGCGGCCCGGGCCTCGATCAGCTCGTCCTCCGCCGCGTCCGCCGCGGAGACGCGCTCGGCCGGCTCCAGCCGGGCCTGCGGCACGAGCGGCCGGTGCCGGGCGGCGGTGCCCCAGTACGGCGCGAACGGCAGCTCGGCGGTGAGGCTGAGGCTCATCGCCGGGTAGCCGGCCCGCCGTACGTGCTCCATCAGCCGCTCGCCGGTCTCCGCGCCCATCGTGCGCAGCACGTCGAGTATCTGGTCGCCCAGCGACTTGCCCGCCTCCGGCGGCGCGGGGACGACGACCGGGTCGACGTGGAAGAGCCGCACCCCGAGGTCGTCGGCGATCGGGTGGTCGGGCGGGGCGAGCAGCGTCTCGCCGGACAGCGACAGCCCGGGGCCGGAGGCACGCAGCCGCTCGGCGTCGGTGGCGAACGCGAGCGCCCCGCCACCGGCCTCGGCGGTGAGCGGATAGATCCACCAGGCCACGTCCCGCACCGGGCGGCCGCCGCAGGGCCGGACCGCTCCGGCCGCGCAGTGCACCATGGGGGCGCCGGCCGCCGGTTCGGCGGGCCGCAGCGCCGAGACGAACGGATCCTCCCCGTCGGGGGAGAACGTGATCAGCAGGCGCAGCTCCATGCCGAGCGCGTGCTCCGCACGGATGCCGAACAGGTCCTCGGCCGCGGCGTTCCAGTGCCGCACCCGCCCGGCGTCGTCGAGCACGAGCACGGACATGCGGGCCAGCCCGTACAGCCGAGGCCCGCGTGGAACGGTTTCGGGCAGCGGCCGGTCGACGTCGATCACTGCAGCCCCTCCATCGCGCAGTGGCGCCTCACGTCCGTCGAGACGCCGCCTCCCATCGGCTGTCAATACGACACGTGAGGTCGAAACTACAAGTGGTGACGACGCCGCGTGGGCGAATCGCGAGAAGAGCCTCCTGGTGAGGAGCCTCTCGGGCGCGTCGGAGGGGCTCAGTCCGGCGGCGGGGGCGTCTCCGCGAGGCAGGTCTCCAGCACTCGGGTGAGCCGGTCGACGACCGCCGTACGGTCCGCCGCCACCGCGAGCGACTCACCGACGTCGAGCCGTCGCAGTGTGCCGAGGCCGATCACCACCGCCACGGTGAGCGACGCGCGGAGGCGCGGGTCTCCGCCGCCGAGCCGCTCGGCGAGCGGGTCGATGATGACCGAGTTGAGCCGCTCCACCCAGATCGACTTGAGGTCGGGGTCATCGGCGGAGCGGTCCAGGGCGCGCAGCAGCGGGCTCGACGGCCCGCCCGCGTCCCTGTCCACCAGGTACTCCGCCAGGCGGCGCGGCAGTTCCTCCGGCTCGGCGTCCAGCACCCGGGGCAGCGGCGCCTCCAGCGCGATGACCTCCATCAGCAGCCCGCGTTTGGAGCCGAAGTAGCGGTTGATCAGGGCGACGCTCACGCCGGCCTCGGCGGCGATGGCCCGACAGGAGACCGGCTGGTAGCCGTGCCGGGTGAACAGCTCCCGGGCGGCGTCGAGGATGCGGGCGGAGGTGGCCTCGCGGTCGCGCTGACGCGTGCCGGCTGCGGGGTCGGCTGCGGGCGGGGCGGTCGGCGGCAATCTGTCACCTCGGTCGTCGGTGGCGGGGCTTCAGTTTGACAAGTAAACACCCGTTTACATAAATTTACCTGCAGAGTACACCTAAGCAAACCCCCAAGCAGAGACCAGAGGTGGCAATCTCGGTGTCACAAGCCGTGTCCGCGCGCGCCGGGGCCGATCCGCAGGCCGCGCCGGAGTACTACACCCATAAGCAGGTCGTGAAGATCCTCGTGGGCCTGCTGATGGCGATGATGACGGCGATGATCTCGACGTCGATCGTCGGTACCGCACTGCCCACGATCGTCGGCGAGCTCGGCGGCCAGGAGCAGTACTCCTGGGTCGCCAGCGCGACGCTGCTCACCATGACGGCGACCACGCCGCTGTGGGGCAAGATCTCGGACCTGTACGGCCGCAAGCGCGTCTTCCAGATCGCGCTGCTGCTGTTCGTGCTGGCCTCCGCCGCGGCCGGGTTCTCGCAGAACATCGGCTGGCTGATCGCCGCCCGTGCGGTGCAGGGCATGGGCGTCGGCGGCCTGCAGGCGCTGACCCAGATCGTGCTCGGCGACATCGTCGAGCCCCGGGAGCGCGGCCGCTACGCCGGCTACATGGGCTCGGTCTTCGGCGTCTCCACCATCGCCGGCCCGCTGGCCGGCGGCTTCCTGGTCGACACCGACGCGCTCGGCTGGCGCTGGTGCTTCTTCGTCTCCATCCCGCTGGCCGTGGTGGCCTTCATCGTCATCGCGCGGCTGCTGCACCTGCCCAAGCTGCACAACAGCGACGCCCGGGTGGACTGGTGGGGCGCGCTGTTCATCACCGGCGGCGCGACCGCGCTCATGCTGCTGCTCTCGTTCGGCGGCAAGGAGTTCGCGTGGAACTCCCCGTGGTCGTACGTGCTCGGCATCGGCGGCGTGCTCTTCTTCCTGCTGGCGATCCCGGCGGAGCGGGCCGCGCACGACCCGATCCTGCCGCCGCGGCTGTTCCGCAACCGCACCTTCGTGTTCACCGGCCTGGCCTCGTTGCTCGTCGGCGTGGCGATGTTCGGCGCGATGATCTACCTGCCGCAGTATCTGCAGATCGTCAAGGGCATGTCCCCGACGGCGTCCGGCCTGATGATGATCCCGATGGTGGCGTCCATGTTCGTCACCTCGGTGATCTCTGGCCAGCTCGTGACGCGCATCGGCCGGTGGAAGATCTACCCGATGATCGGCATGCTGTTCGTGGCCGCCGGCCTGTACCTCCTCTCGCACTTGCACGTCGACTCCAGCCGCTGGGTGATCGGCGGCGACGTCGCGGTGCTCGGCATGGGCCTCGGCCTCACCATGCAGATCCTCATCCTCGCCGCGCAGAACGCGGTGAGCCGGCAGGACATCGCCTCCAGCACCTCCGCCGTCTCGTTCTTCCGCTCGCTCGGCGGCGCCATGGGTGTGGCCGCCTTCGGCTCGGTGCTCACCACCCGGCTCAGCGACGAGATGACGGAGCTGATGGCCAAGGCGCACATCCGGCCGCCGGCCGGGGGCGGGACGCCGTCCCTCGGCTCGCCCGAGGCGATCCGGCAGATGCCCGAGCCGATGCAGATCATCATCCGCGAGGCGTTCACGAGCGCGCTGCACACGGTCTTCCTCATCGGCGCGCCCATCGCGCTGCTCGGCTTCTTCGTCACGCTGCTGATGAAGGAGGTGCCGCTGCGCACCTCCCGGACCGCGGGCGACGGCGCGCCGCCGGCCGAGCCCCGCCCGCTCACCCGCGAGGAGGCGCTGGCCGCCGGGCTGATGCTCGAGCTGGCCGTGCAGCGGGTGCACGCGGCGGACGGGAATGCCGACGACTCGCCGGTGGCCCGGGCCGCGGCGCGCATCTCGCCGCTGGCCGAGGGCAGCACCTCCCAGCGCGCCCGGGCGGCCGCGGACCACGTGATGCGCCCGGCCGCCATGAGATTCCTCCGCCACGGCATCGGCGAGACCGCCCCCGTGACCGAGCGAACGTCCACATCCGAGAGCAAGGAGTATCGATAAATGGTCCGCCGACTCGCCGGAGCCGTCGTCGCGGCCCTCGGCCTGATGGCCGGTCTGTGGCTGATGCTGGCGCCGTTCGCGCTCGGCACCCAGCCCGAGGGTAGGGACTGGACCGACCCCACCACGACCGAGTTCTTCACCGGCGTCGGGTTCGCCGTCGTCGGCCTCGCCGGGCTGCTCGCGTTCGCCGCGGCGCTCCGCGCCGAGCTCGTCGCGCGTGGCCTGATGACCGTACGGGCCGCCGCGCCCGAGCCGCAGCCGGAGCCGGCGCAGGCCGCCGCCCCGGCCGCGGATCAGGACCTGGCGGCCCTGCTCGCGCCGCTGGCCGCGGCGCTGGTGGAGGAGATGGAGCAGCGCGGGACCGGGGTTCAGGGGGACCGTACGGAGGCCCCGCCGGCCCCGAACGGCCGCGCCCGCGACTTCGACCCGTTCGCGGGGAGGGAGTACCGGTGAGCAAGCTGGGAGTGACGGCGCTCGCCGTCCTGTTCCTCGGCGGCCTGTGGCTGATCGCCGCGCCGTTCGCGGTGGGCTACCAGCCGCTCGGCGGCGGCTGGGTGACGGCCACCCGTAACGACCTGTGGGTCGGCGCCCTGGTCAGCGGGATCTCCTTCGCCGGCCTGGTCGTCTACGCCGCGGACGCGCTGCGGGAGCTCGCCGCGCGCGGCAGGCACGCTCGGGGGCGTGAAGCGGAGTCCGTGACCGACTGACCGAGGTACCCGATGTACGAGGATTCCCTTCCCTCGCCCGCCGAGCCCTTCGAGATCGGCAAGGACGGCATCTCGGCCATCGTGGTCGGCTTCGACGGCACCGCGCCGAGCAGCGACGCGCTCGCGTACGCGGCCGGGGATCGTCGTCCCTGAGCCAGGGCCGGCTCAGGCCTTGAGGTCCGGCAGCTCGAGCCGGACCTCGGTGCCGTGCTCCAGGGAGCGGCCCACCGTGCAGTGCTTCTCGTGGACGCGCTGGGCCACCGCCGCGAACACCTCGGCCGCCTTCTCGTCACCCTCGGGCAGCTCGACGTCGTAGCTGACCGTCACCGGCCCGAGCAGCGTGGGCTCGATCTTCTCCGCGCCGACGGTGACCGACAGCCGTACGAGCCGGTGCCCGCGCTGGGCCGTGAGCGGCTCCACCGTCACCGTCTGGCAGGAGCCCACGGCGGCGAGCAGCAGCTCGACCGGGGTGAATGCCCCGGCGTCGTCCTTGCCGCCGATCCGTACCTCGGCGCCCCGGGCGTTGGTCGCCACAAAACCGCCGTCATCGGTGCGATCCACCCGCACCTCGTAGGAAGACATTCATCGCCTCCGTGGTTCCGATTCTCGCCCCCTCGTGATCGTTTCCGATCCCGTTGGGCACAGACGTGAACAACGCGGCGGTTCCGGCTCTTCCGTACGCCGGGTCACCCGGCGACGGGAGAGAGATGGCCACTCCTGAGACGGGCCTGCGGCGCACCCTGTCCGTACGGGACCTGA
>WHSL01000186.1 GCA_009380095.1 Streptosporangiales bacterium
CCCGGGCACGGCGCGGAGCTGCGCGCGTTCTGCCACGAGCTGGTGGAGTCGCCCGGCCCGGCCGACGACCTGCGGCGGCTGGCCAGGATGGCGCGCACCGCCGGGGAACCGGTGGTGGTGCTCGGCGGCGATGTCGTCGCCCACCGCGACGCGCTGGCCGCGGTGGTGGCCAACCACAAGGTGGCCACCGGTGCCGCCGTCGCCGTGGGGCCGGAGGGGCCCGGCGACGCGGCGCTCGCGCCGCGCGTACGGTCCGAGCGCGGCCGGCTCGTCTCCGCGGGCTCCCCGTTCCACCGCGTCACGCTGCCCACGCACACGTTCCGCGGGGTGCTCCGGGTCGCCACCGAGGACCTGGAGGCCTTCGCCGACGCGGCGGAGCGGCTGGCCACGCTGGTGGAGAAGGCGGAGCACCGGGACGGCCTGCCCGGCGCGCCCACCCTGGTGGGCGACGAGGCGGAGCCGGTGGACGTGCTCGGCCTGCTGCTGGTGGGGCTGATCAGGTCCGGCGTGACCGTGTCCTCATGCGACATCCGCGTGCTGCACTGCGCGCGGGTACGGGACCGCATCGACGTGCAGGCCGCCGTCGGCGCGCTGCGCGCGGTGGACGAGGACGCGGTCCGGCTCGCCGCCGCGGTCAAGTCCAACGACGGCTTCTTCACCACGTACTTCGTGAGCTCCTACAGCCCGTACCTCGTGCATTTCGCCGCCAAGCTCGGCCTCACGCCGAACACGGTGAGCTGGATCTCCATGGGCTTCGGCGTGCTCGCCGCGGTGTGGTTCGCCGAGGGCGACCGGCTCGGGCTGGTGCTCGGCGGGCTCATCCTCTACCTGGCCTTCGTGCTCGACTGCGTGGACGGCCAGCTCGCCCGGTACACCCGGCGGTTCAGCGCGCTCGGCGCCTGGCTGGACGCCACGTTCGACCGCGGCAAGGAGTACGTGGCGTACGTGGGCCTGGCCATCGGTGCCGGGGTCTCCGGGGTGGGGGACGTGTGGCCGCTCGCCGTGGCCGCGATGATCCTGCAGTCCGTACGGCACATGATCGACTTCTCGTACAGCGCGACCATGACCACGGTGCTGCAGCGGCTGCCCCGGCGCTCGCTGGACGACCCGGACGACGGGCTCGCCGCGCACGTGGTGACGGCGCCCGCGGAGGCCGAGGCCGACACCGAGCTTGGCGTGGCCGGCAAGGGCGCGGCGGTGGGCGGCGCGGTGGCCCGGGTGTCCCGCCGCTTCGAGGGCGTCACCGCGCTGCGCTGGCTCAAGAAGATCATCGTGCTGCCGATCGGTGAGCGGTTCGCGCTGATCGCGCTCACCGCGGCCATCTGGAACGCCGAGGTGACCTTCATTTCCCTGCTGGCCTGGGGTGGCGTCGCCGCCTGCTACACGCTGACCGGGCGCGTGCTGCGGTCACTGGCGAGGTGAGCGCGCCGATGTCCATCTCCGCCACCCGGGTGAACGAGATCCCCACCTACCGCGACGACGGCTGGTGCGGCCTGTTCCTCGGCCGGTTCACCGCCGGTGCGGTGCCGCCGCTGCTGCCCGCGCTGGCCGGCATGGTCGTCACCGGCGTGCTGGTGCTGGCCGGGCTCGCCACGCTGCCCGGGCTCACGCTGTTCGCGCCGGTCATCGCGCTGCTGTTCGCGGGCGTCGGGTCGAGCAGCGCGCACGACGGGCGACTCGACTGGCTGGTGCCCCCGCTGCTGCGGGTGACCGAGTACCTGTTCATCGCCGCGCTCGGCCTCGGCGCCGGTGTGGCCTCGCCCCTCGTCTACGCGCTGCTCGGGGCGATCATCTTCCACCACTACGACCTGGTGTACCGCACCCGCCAGGGAAACCGGCCGCCGGAGTGGCTCACCCGGGCCGCGCTCGGCTGGGACGGCCGCATGCTGCTGATCGCCCTGGCGGGGCTGTTCGACTGGCTTCCGTTTGCCTATGGCGTGCTCGCCGGGTACCTGTGGTTGCTGTTCGCGTGGGAGAGCACGACAAGCTGGCTCGCGACCCCGCGAGACGGTGACAAGGCAGTCGATCTTGAGGAGGAAGCCGTCTAATGCTCGGCATGGTGCTGGCGGCCGGGGCCGGCCGCCGGTTGCGCCCGTACACGGACACGCTGCCCAAGGCGCTGGTCCCGGTGGACGGGGAGACGACCATCCTCGATATCGCGCTGCGTAACCTCGCGGCGGTGGATCTCACCGACGTGGTGGTGGTCGTGGGCTACTGCGCGGACGCGGTCGAAGACCGCAAGGCCGACCTGGAGAAGACGTACGGCGTCACGCTCACGCTCGTCCACAACGACAAGGCCGAGGAGTGGAACAACGCCTACTCCATGTGGCTCGCCCGGGACTACTTCTCCCAGGGCGTGCTGATGGTCAACGGCGACACCGTGCACCCGGTCAGCGTGGAGAAGACGCTGCTCGCGGCGCGCGGCGCGGCCGGCATCGTGCTCGCCGTGGACGACGTGAAGAAGCTCGCCGACGAGGAGATGAAGGTCATCCTGGACGATGACCGCAACCTCGTGCGGATCACCAAGCTGATGGACCCCGCGGACGCCGCGGGGGAGTACATCGGCGCCACCCTGATCGAGCCGGACGCGGCGACCCCGCTGGCCAAGGCACTGGAGGCCACCTGGCGGGGTAACCCCGACCTGTACTACGAAGACGGGTATCAGGAGCTCGTGAACCGCGGCGGGAGGATCGCCGTGGCCCCCATCGGCGCGGTGGACTGGGTCGAGGTGGACAACCACGACGACCTTCGCCGCGCGAGGGAGATCGCATGCCGCTACTAGCCAGGATGCTCACCGCGCCGCTCGCCATCGACGTGCGGCGGGGTGCGATCACGAACCTCGGCACGGTGCTCGCCGACCGGCGCATCGCGAACGAAGGGCGGATCGCCGTCGCGGTGGGCCCCGGCCAGGGGCGGAAGATCGCCGAGGATCTCGACCTGCCGGACTGCGAGATCTTCCAGGTCGACGACGGCACCGTGGACACCGCCGTGGAGCTGAGCAAGCAGCTGCGCGCGGGGGCGTACGAGGCCGTGGCCGGGATCGGCGGCGGCAAGACCATCGACGTCACCAAGTTCGCCGCCTCCATGGCCGGCATCCCGATGGTGGCGGTCGCCACCAACCTCAGCCACGACGGCATCGCCTCCCCGGTGAGCTCGCTGGAGCACGAGAGCGGCAAGGGGTCGTACGGCGTCACCATGCCGATCGCGGTCGTGGTGGACGTGGACTACGTACGGGCCGCGCCCGCGGCGCTGGTCCGGGCCGGGGTCGGGGACGCGGTGAGCAACCTGTCCGCGGTGGCGGACTGGCAGCTGGCGGGCGTCGAACAGGGCGAGCCGGTGGACGGGATGGCGGTCACGCTGTCCCGGGTGGCCGCCGAGGCCGTGCTCTACCGCCCCGACTCGGTGGACTCCGAGGACTTTCTGACCGCGCTGGCCGAGGCGCTCGTCCTGTCCGGAATGGCGATGTCGGTGGCCGGATCGAGCCGTCCGTGCAGCGGGGCCTGCCACGAGATCCTGCACGCCGTGGACCAGCTCTTCCCGGGCACCTCCAACCACGGCGAGCTGGCCGGGATCGGCGCGCTGTTCAGCTTCTACCTCCGCCGTGAGCTGCTCGGCGGGCCCGCGGGGCGGCTGGACGACATCCGCGCCTGCCTGATCCGGCACGAGCTGCCGATCACGCCGGGCGACGTGGGGCTGACCGAGGAGCAGTTCGCCCGTGCGGTGGAGTTCGCGCCGCAGACCCGCCCAGGCCGGTACACCGTGCTCGAGCACCTGAATCTGGACGCCGGGGCCGTACGGGACAAGGTGGCCGCTTATGTCCGGGCCGTCGGTCGCTGAGGTCCGGGCCGGGGGGCAGCCTCCCGGCCTGAAGGACCGTCGCAACGAGGAGCACTGGGCCGGGCGGCTCTACATGCGCGCGCTGTCGCCGTACGTCTCCACCTGGTTCGTGCGGCGCGGGATCGCGCCCAACACGGTCACCTTCCTGATGATCGTGTGCGGTGTGCTGGCCGGCGTGGTGGTGGCGTTCGGCGGGTTGTGGACCGCCGTCGCGGCCGCGGTGCTGATCCAGGTGTATCTGCTGCTTGACTGCTCGGACGGCGAGGTCGCCCGGTTCACCGAGCGGACCAGCGTGACCGGCATCTTCCTGGACCGCATCGGACACTACTTCTCCGAGGTGGCGCTGCTCATCGGGCTCGGCGTCCGGGCGCAGGGCGAGTTGGCCCCGGGCGGCTGGGTGATCGTCGGGCTGGCGGCGGCGCTCGGTGCCGCGCTGATCAAGGTCGAGACGGACAACGTGGTGGTGGCGCGGGCCAAGGCCGGGCTGCCGGAGAAGATGACCGCGCAGGCGCTGGAGCCGCGGTCCACCGGGCTCTGGCTGGCCAGGAGGTTCGCGTCGGCGCTCCGGTTCCACCGGATCGTGCAGGCGGTGGAGCTGTCGCTGCTGGTGCTCGTGGCGGCGGCGTTCGACGTGGCCCGCGGCGACCTGCTGGTGACCCGCTGGCTGGTCGCCATCTGCCTCGCCGTCGCCATCGCCCAGACCATCCTCCACCTCGTCAGCATCCTCGCCTCCAGCCGCCTCCGCTGACGCATCTTGGGGGTCAGGCGGGGTGGCGGGTGAAGATGTGGGCGCCCTTTTCGTAGGGGTGTTCGGTGCGGTGGAGGTCGGGGTATTCGGTCAGCCAGCGGTCGCTGATCGTGCGTTCGGCTTCGCGGATGGTGTCGTCGAGGACGATCATCGCGTCCGGGCCGCAGCGGGCGAGCAGCTCCGGGCCGGCGGGGTAGCGGGCCAGGGGGCCTCCGCGGCCGGGTGGGCCGTCCACGAAGAGCAGGCCGATGCCGGTGAGGTCGGCCAGCACCTCGGTGTCGTACCAGAGTTCCCCGGGCTCGCCGGAATCGCCCGAGGCGTCGGCGTCGCCGGCGTCGCCGGGGTGGGCGGCGTCGGGGGAGGGCCAGGGGCGTAGGGGGGCCGTGCGTACCTCTACGACGGCGTCGAGGCCGTGGGCCGTGACCAGGTCGCGGGTGAGGTCGGCGTAGCGCTCGTCGTGTTCGAGGGCGACGACGCGGCCCTCGCCGGCGCGCTCCACCGCGTACCCGAGCCAGACGCTGGAGGCGCCGCTGCCGCACTCCACCACCAGTTTCGGCCGCCGCCGCAGCACCTGTTCGGCCAGCGCGAGCAGCACGTCGGGGGAGGCGGCCCAGCCGCGCGAGGCGGGCATCGGCGCGCGCGGGCTCAGCAGCGCGCGCAGCTCGGTCAGCGCCTCGGCCTGCCGGAAGTCGATCCGGCGGCCCTGCTCCAGGGCACGGGTCTGCGCCTCGATGGTCGCCGTACGGCGGACCAGCGTGGTCACGTCCGACCGGAGTCCGCGCAGCGCCGCGGTGGTCCTGGCGTCGCCCGCCTCGAGGTGTTGCCGGAGCCGCCGCTCGACCCGGGTGAGCTGGCCGGTGAGGCCCCGTACCAGCGCGGCGAGCACGGCGAGGGCGGCGAGCGTGACGGCCGCGGCGGCGAGCGCGGCCGCGCCGGCCACGGTCAGCCGGCCGGTGGCGGCGAACGCACCGCAGGCGAGGACGGCGGCGCACGCGGCGCCGACGGCCAGGACGGCCATCCGCCGGGTGGGTGAAGTAGGCATCAGGTGGGCTCCGTGCGGAAGGTCGCCGAGGTGTCGCGGGACCCCCAGGCCTGGCCCACCGACCCTGGCGGACGCCGGTGTCCCCGGGGTTGAACGGACGCTAACCTCAGATGAACCCCTGGCGGCGGTGCGCACCGCCGCGCCGCGCCGAGCGTCCTGATCTGGAGGATGAGCGGGCACCCCGCGCACGGTGTGGCCGCACGCGAGCGTGGACGCGCCACGACGCGCCGCGTGAACCTATAGGCTGCCCTGACGATGAACGGCGCGTGATGGCGAGGTATTCGGAGGTGAGACCCGCGGTGAAGCTGTCGTGCGTGATCCTCACCATGGGCGATCGCCCCGAGGAGCTGCGCCGCGCGGTCGAGGGCGTGCTGCACCAGCAGGACGCCGAGGTCGAGGTCATCGTGGTGGGCAACGGCGCCGCCCTGCCCGAGCTGCCCGGCGAGGTCATCGCGCTGCCGCTGCCGGAGAACCTCGGCATCCCCGGCGGGCGCAACCGCGGCGTCGAGGCGTGCTCCGGCGACGTGATCCTCTTCCTCGACGACGACGGGTGGTATCCGTCCCCCCGGCTCGCCGCGCACGTGTCGGAGGCGTTCGCCACCGACCCCACGCTCGGCGTGATCTCGTTCCGCATCCGCGACCCCGAGGGCGGTCCCGGGCACCGGCGGCACGTGCCCCGGCTGCGCGCCGGCGACCCCGCCAGGTCCAGCGACGTGACCACGTTCCTGGGCGGGGCCTGCGCGGTCCGCCGGCAGGCGTACGAGGTGGCCGGCGGGCTGCCCGACGACTTCTTCTACGCGCACGAGGAGACCGACCTCGCCTGGCAGGTGCTCGACCACGGCTACCGGATCCGGTACGACGCCGACGCCGTCATGTACCACCCGGCCGTCAAGCCCACCCGGCACGCCGGCTTCTTCCGGATGAACGCGCGCAACCGCGTGTGGCTGGCGCGGCGTAACCTGCCCGCGCCGCTCATCCCCGTCTACCTCGGCGTCTGGGTGGTGCTGACCGTGCTCCGGGAGCGCCGGCCGGGGGCGCTGAAGGCCTGGTTCGGCGGCTTCAGGGAGGGCTGGAAGGAGCCCGCGGGGCCGCGCCGCCCCATCTCCTGGGGCACCGTCTGGCGGATGGCGCGCACCGGGCGCCCGCCGATCATTTGACCCGCCGCCCCTTTCCCCGCCGCCGGACGCTGGGTACGTTCGGCGCGTGAGCCGAGTTCACGACGTGGGCGGGCAGACCGGGTTCGGCCCGGTGCCGCTCGACGAGCACACCGAGCCGTTCGAGGCCGACTGGGAGGCGCACGTCTTCGCGGTCAGCACGCTGCTGATGCGTGCGGGGTTGTGGAACATCGACGAGTTCCGCGACGCCATCGAGCGGCTGCCGCCGGAGACGTACCTGGGGTCCTCGTACTACGAGCGCTGGCTGTACGCGATGGAGACGCTGCTGCGCGAGCGCGGACTGCTCCCCGAGCATGTCTTCGCCGAGCTCCAGCACGTGGGTCACGAGGGTCACGACGACCACGATCACGACGACCACGATCACGGCGACCACGATCACGGCGACCACGATCACGGCGATGCGGAGCACGGCCATGACTGAGGCGCGGCCCCGGAGCGAGACCCGCCCCGCGCCGGGCGGTGAGCCGCGGTTCGCGCCCGGCGACCGGGTACGGGTCCGCGTGGGCGACCCGGGTCACCACACCCGCCGGCCGCGGTACGTACGCGGCCAGCGCGGCGTGATCGTGGAGTCGCAGGGCCCCTGGCCGCTCGCCGACGAGAGCGCCCAAGGCCTGGACCCACGCTCGGAGGTCGTCTACACCGTCGGCTTCGCCGCCCGTGACCTGTGGGGGAGCGGCGCGCACACGGTGACCGTGGACCTGTGGGAGTCCTACCTGCTGCCCGCCGAGCCGGAGACCGAGGAGGGGGACCGTGAGCGGTGACCACGCGAGCGCGCCCGTCGCGGCGCGGGTGCGCACGCTGGAGGCGCGCCTGATCGAGGCCGGGCTGATCACGGACGACGCTGTGGACCGCGTCCTCGCCGCCTTCCTCGACCGGGCGGACCCGCACAACGGCGCGCGCATCGTGGCCCGCGCGTGGACCGACGCGGACTTCGGCGAGCGCGTCCTCGCCGACGGCACCGCCGCACTGCTGGAGCTGGGCTTCGACACCAAGGGCCGGGACGGCAAGGGCTACCGGCTGAAGGTCGTACGGAACACTCCGGAGCGGCACAACGTGGTCGTCTGCACGCTGTGCTCCTGCTACCCGGTCTCGCTGCTGGGGCCGTCGCCGGGCTGGTACAAGAGCCTCGCCTACAGGTCCCGGGTGGTGCGCGAGCCGCGCGCGGTGCTCGCCGAGTTCGGCCTCGAGCTCCCCGGCGAGGTGGACATCACGGTCTGGGACTCCAGCGCGGAGACCCGCTACCTGGTGATCCCCGTCCGCCCGCCGGACACCGAGCACCTCGACGAGGCCGCCCTCGCGGACCTCGTCACCCGCGACGGCCTCATCGGCGTCGCCGCCGTCTGACCCGGAGGCGGAGCCTCTAGAAAGCTTCTCGGCCGCCCGTGGCTTGCCCGACCCGGGACCGCGAAGGCGTTACCCTCTGCGATGAGAGGAGGCGAGCGCGATGGCGGTTGTCGAGGATTTGCTCCAAGATCCACATTACGCTCGGCCTATCTATCACCAGACCGAGGCCGCACGGATCGTCAACGTCCCTCGCCAGACTTTTCGTAACTGGGCGGTCGGCTATGCCTTCAAGCGTCTCGATGGGTCGGAAGTCGGCGTGGCTCCCATCGTCACGACACATGAGCCAATAACTCCACACGGTGTGAGCGTGCCTTTCGTCGGCCTGGCGGAGGCCTACATCGTCGCCGCGTTCACCGGGGCCGGTGTGCCGATGCAGCGGATCCGGCCGGCAGTGCTGTGGCTTCAGGAACACATCGGGCTGCGTCAGGCCCTGGCCAGCGAGAGGCTGAAGACTGATGGCGCCGAAGTGTTGTGGGATTTCGGCAGGCAGTCCAACGATCCGGCGGATCAGGAAATCGTGGAGGGCCTTGTCGTGGTCCGGAAGGGCGGCCAACAGGTCTTCCGCTCGGTTGTCCGAGATCACCTTCAGCGGATCACCTACGAGCAGGGCTGGACACGGATCCAGGACATCCAGTGGATCCGTGAGGCCACGGAGGCGGGAGACGTCCTCCTCTGCAAAGATCTTCAGATCGCGCACAACCTTCTAGAGGCCCAGATCGTGTACATGTGCGGCGCTCGTGCTTTTGGGCTCTCGAATCGCCAGCTTTCTGGTCCGGTGATGGCCGAGTGGTATCCAGGCAACGAAGCGAGGATCGTCGCTCAAGCAAGGCGAGCGCAGGGGCCGTACGTGATGGCAGTGAACTCGTTGTACCGCGCGCAGCCGCATCTGACCGGTCAGCCGTCCGGGGTCGCCGAGGGCGGGGGGGACGGGCTCTTCGTGGGGGTCGGGGTGGTGGCCGGCGGCGGGCGGAGGCGGGTCGCGGCGGCGCGGGCCAGGCGGGTCGCGGCGGCCGCGTTGCGGTAGACGGTGACGCCCACCAGCGTCCGGCCCACCCGCAGCTCCACCCGGCTCTCGTCGGAGAAGCCCAGGTCGTACGCCTCGTCCGCGACGTTGGGCAGCGGCTTGGCCTTCGGGTACCCCGCCCGCAGCGCGCTGAGCAGCCGCTGCGCCTCCTGCGGGGTGCCGGCCACCCAGTCCACGGACACGCTGACCGAGCCCGCGCTCTCCCGCTTCGGCTGGTACTCGCAGGTGGCGGGGTGCGGCAGCCGTACGTCCCCGACGCGCGTGCCGCTCGGCTCCTTGCGGTAGCCGTGCGAGCCGTACAGGTCGGCGAGGTCGGTGCGGTTCAGCAGCTTGCACGCGTCCGGCCAGGCGCGTGGCAGCACGCCGCCGAGCTCCACCGGCCCGGGCCCGCCCGCCGCGCCGCGCAGCGCGACCAGCCTGGTGCCGCCGAGCGGGCCCTCGGTCGCGACCGGATACGCCACGTAGAGCAGGCCTCCGGCGGCGCCGAGCCAGGGCGGCACCGAGAAGAAGCCCTCCCGGTACCCGAACGGCAGCGGCACCGTGTCGGTGCCGCCGTCGGCCGGCTCCACCACGTCCATCGCGGCGGGCAGCAGCGGCTCCGCGACCGCGCGGCGCAGCCCGTAAACCCGGTCGCCGGCGGCGGCGAGCGCCTCGTAGCGGCCGCCCGCGGTACGCCGCCAGGCGGGCTTGCCGTCCTCGGTCACCGCCTCCAGGATCGGCTCCTCCTCGGGCCGGTCGCCCGCCGAGGAGTCCACGCTGCGGTACGCGACCACCACCTTGCCGCCCGCCACCGCGATCGGGCAGGCGTCGGCGCAGGTGATGCCGCCCTGACGGACCAGCAGCTCGCGGCCGGAACGGTTGACGACGAGCAGCCCGTACCCGTCCCAGACGGCGGTCACGCCGGCGCTCACCCGGACGGTCGTGCCGTCCACGTCGTTGACCGAGGTGCGCTCCCAGCGGACCCGGCCGGTGCCCGGGTCCAGCGCCATGATCCCCGCCTGCCGCCCGCAGTCCAGCACGAACACCGCGGTCTCCGCGTCGCCGCCGGACGCCGCCTCGCCGTAGTCCCGCACCACGCAGCCGCCGGGCAGCCGTACCTGCCAGGTCATCCGGCCCGTACGGGACTCCAGGCCGCGCAGCAGCCGTCCGTCGCGGGTGGTCACGACCGTGCCCGCGCCGGCCGGCCAGCGGAGCGTGCCCTCGTCCGCGCCGGCCGGGGACTCGTCCTCGATCGTCCACAGCTTGTTGCCGGTGTCGGCGTCGAAGCCGGCCATGACCTGGCGGCCGGGGCTGCCGGATGGCCGGAAATGCCCGATGATCTCGCGGTCGGTGGCGGCCCAGGCGGTGAGCGTCCAGCCCGAGCGGAAGTAGTGCCAGCGCTCCGCGCCGGTGCGGGCGTCCCGGACGTCGAGGCCGCGGCCGGAGACGATCGCGAGCTGACCGTCGGCGAGGCCGTACGCGACCTCGTCGAGCGGGCCCATCGGGGCGGAGTGGGTGGGGGTGGCGATCTGCCAGGTGGCGGTGACCGGGCCCGGCGGCGGTCCGACTTCGGCCAGCGGGGAGGGTTCCACGTCCGTGGTGGTGTGGTCGGCCTGCCACCACTCGGCGTCGAGCACGTAGCGCCGTACGCCGACGGCGCCGGCCGTGACGGCGAGCGCGAGCGCGAGGAGAATCGCGAGCGTGCGCAGGCGGCGCCTGGTCAACCTCATCCCTCCTCGGCTTCCCCGATTTCTCGGGCCCTCCCGCGCGGTGCGGCCGTCACGTTCCCCCTCTATCCGACCATGCTCGCGGAGTGCCCGATGCCACTGGTACGCGGGCGATGCACGGTCCGCGGGACACGGTGTCACAGCCCGCGGAAACACGGTGTCACAGCC
>WHSL01000316.1 GCA_009380095.1 Streptosporangiales bacterium
AGGGCGGGCCCGGCGGTGGGCAGGGCGGGCCCGGCGGTGGGCAGGGCGGGCCCGGCGGTGGGCAGGGCGGGCCCGGCGGTGGGTGGGGCGGGCCCGGCGGTGGGTGGGGCGGGCCCGGCGGTGGGTGGGGCGGGCCCGGCGGTGGGTGGGCGGAGGTCATGGACGGTGGGGGGCCAGTCCGGCGAGTCCGGGAGGATGCGTTGCCGGCCGTCGGGGGTGAGGACGGCGCGCAGCATGGGATGCCGGGCGATCAGCTCCCGCCAGGCGGACACCAGCCGGACCGGGTCGAGGTCGGGAACCTCGAACTCCAGGTACTGGTGGCATCCGACCGGGTCGTCCCCCAGCTCGGCATACGTCCCGGTCAGGTAGGACTGCTGCAGCGGCGTCAGCGCGAACGGCTCGTGTACCGCCTCCGGCTCCACGGGCACCGGCCCCCGTGCGGTGCCCGTGCCCCGGCCGTCGATCCACTCCGCCAGCGCGGCGACCGTGGTCTCGCCGGACAGCAGCCGGAACGGAACCTCATGCCCCAGTTCCTCGCCGATCCGCAGCCATACCCGCGCCGCGGCGAGTGAATCAAGTCCGGCGGCGCCGAGCGGCGTCTCCACGTCGAGCCGCGTGCCTGGCGGAAGGGCCTCGGTGAACAGCCGTAGCAGCGTGGCCGGTACGCCCTGGTCCATCTCCCACCCCCAGCCGGAAACCCAGCAGGACGCTAGGCCCGCCTCCCGCACCCGGGGCGGTCAACATTGAGCGCCGAGCTGATCGAACCCGCCCGCCGGGCCGCTCAATCGTGGGCAGAGGCGGGGCCGCGCGCGTGTCACGGTCGGCCCGACCGACGCACCCGCGACCCGGCTGGAGGGACACCGGCATGACTGCGATCGGCTCCCTGGTGGCGTTCACCATCGACTGCCCCGACCCCGAGGCGCTCGCGCGCTTCTACGAACGGGCCCTCGGCATGGAGACCATCTACAGCGACGAGCACGCCGTCTACCTGGCCGGGGAGGGTCTGCGGCTGGGCTTCCAGAAGGTCGACGAGTACGCGCCGCCGGACTGGCCCGGACAGGAGCGCCCACAGCAGATCCACCTCGACCTGGCCGTCACCGACCTCGCCGGGGCCCGCGAGCGGCTGGCCGCGCTCGGCGCCCGGGACGCCGCGCACCAGCCGGGCGGCGACGCCTGGCACGTCATGCTCGACCCCGCCGGGCACCCGTTCTGCCTGACCACGGCGTACTGACCATGCACGGCCCCGCGCGGCCTGCCGGCCACGGCGAGGGGACGCCGCCACGGCGCGGCGACGGGGCGCCGCGGCGCAACGAGGAGACGCCGCAGCGCAACGAGGAGACGGCGCTGCGGCGCAAAGAGCCGACGGCGCCGTGGCGCGGTGGCGGAACGGCGCCGCCGCGCAACGACAGGGCGGCGCCGCCGCGCGACGGCGTGACCGTGGCGCCTGCGGCCGGGGCGGTGTGGACCGTCTCGCTCGAGGGTCCGCGCCCCACGCTGAGCGGAGCCGTCGTGGAGCGGCTGCACGCCGTGCTGGATGCGGCCGTCGCTGATGGAGGATGCCGGGCGCTGGTGCTGCGCAGCGGGGACAGTGGCGTGTTCTGCGACGGCATGGACATGGACGAGGCCGCCGGTGAAAGCGCCGGTCGAGACGCCGGCGAGCCCCCCATTGGGAACACCGGTTGGGACGCCGCCGCAGGCACTGTCGGGCACGCCGGTGAGGACACCGATTGGGGCGCCGGTTGGGACGCCGGCGAGCACTCTATTGGGGACACTGGTGGGGCCGCCGCCGCAGGCACCGTCGAGTACGCCGGTGAGGACACCGATTGGGGCGCCGGTGAGGGCGCCGGTGAGGGCGCCGGTGAGGGCGCCGGTTGGGATGCCGGGGCGAGGGCCGGGGCGGAGCGTTTCTTCGACCTGTTGCTGAGGTTCACGACGTGTCCGGTGATCGTGATCGTGGTGGTGGACGGCAGGGCGGCCGGGGGCGGGGTGGGGCTCGCCGCCGCGGCCGACTTCACGTATGCGACGCCCCGTTCGCGGTTTTCCCTGCCCGAGGCGCTGTGGGGGCTGTTGCCCTGCTGCGTGCTGCCCTTTCTGATCCGCCGGACCGGTTTCCGTCCCGCGTATGCGATGGCGCTCGGCACGCTGCCCGTCTCCGCCGCCGACGCCAGGGACATTGGCCTCGCCGACGCGGTCGCCGACGACCCGGAGGTGCCGCTGCGCGCGTTGCTCTCCCGGGTCGTCCGGCTCCGCCGCCAGACCGTCGCCGCGATGAAACGGCACGCCGGCGAGCTGGCTCCGATCACCCCCGCCGATCGAACTCGCGCGGTGGACGAACTCGCCGCCCTCACCGCCGACCCGGCCTTCCGCGCCGCCGTCAGCGCGTACACGGCGGACCGGCGTTACCCGTGGGAGCGCGCCGCCCAGGACTGAGCGGCATACCCACCCGAGGTAGCACGCCGCCCAGGACTGAACGGCACGCCGGCGGCACCCGAGGGGCGGGCTCGCACAAGATTGAGCGGCGGTGGGGGCGGCCCGTTCCTAGCGTCGAGGGCGACCGACGGCCTGGTAGCGAACGGAGATGACCGCCATGGCGATCGCGGAACGACGCCCCGGCACGAAGATCGGGCTCACGAGCAGGGTGAACGGCGCGGGCCACCTCAAGGCGCTCACCATCTACCTGATGGTCGTGGCCGCGCACTGGGTGGAGCACGGCGTGCAGGCGATCCAGATCTACGTGCTGGGGATGCCGCGGCCGCAGTCGCTCGGGCTGATCGGGCAGATCTGGCCGTTCCTGTTCACGTCGGAACTGCTGCACTGGGCGTACGCGGCGTTCATGCTCGCCGGGCTAGTCCTCATGCGGCACAGCTTCACGGGCAGCGCGCGGCGCTGGTGGAACCTGGCCCTGTGGATCCAGGTGTGGCACTTCTTCGAGCACCTGATCCTGCTGGTGCAGTGGTGGGCGGGGGTGAACCTGGCCGGACGGCCGGTCCCGACGAGCGTCATCCAGCTCGTACTGCCCCGGGTCGAGCTGCACCTCATCTACAACATGATCGTGCTGATCCCGCTCCTGGTGGCGGTAAGCCTGCACTGGTTCAGCCGCGACGGCGGCGCCCTAGCCGAGCCCGGCGACACAGCCCCGGACGGTACGGCACCGCAGGACCACGCCGAGCGCCACGCGGAGGCGGCGCCGGCGACCGAGACCCGGTGCACCTGCGCCGCCCGCTTCGCCGTGCCGGACTGAGGCCGGCCGCCCGAGCATGGACCGCTACGCCGCCGCGGGGCGCCGCCCCCCGGCGGCGCCGGCCAGGACGAACGGGGCCCCGGGCACCGGACCCTCGACCGTGACCGTGTGCACGATCTTGTCCGCGACGGTCTGCCGCTTGGGGTCCCAGACCGGGAGCAGGAAACCCATGCCGAGCATGCCCCAGTCGAGGAAGTGGCTGTTCTCCCTCATGAAGGCCCGGAGGATCCCGATCGGTTTTCCGGTCCGTTCGTCGACCAGATTCATGCCCACCAGATGGCGTCCCCAGGAGTGTCCGTAGAGACCCATGTAAATGCACCGGTTGTAGAAGCCGACCGCGTACCAGATGACGTAGAACACGATGCTCAGCCACAGCGCCGCGGTGGCGTCGAAGGTGTCGTACGCCCACCCACTGCCCAGGTAGGCCAGCACCAGGAAGACCATGCTGACGTGCATGTCGATGAGCCAGGCCATGAAGCGCTTGAGCCAGCCCGCAGTTGTCATGGCGTTCCCTCCTTGGAAATCGACGCGATTGTGCGCAGCAGGCATTTGGCACGGTCGCTCAAGATTGAGCCATTCCGAAAAGCCGGTGGAGAAAGGGTCTCGATGTGATCGCTTTTCTCATCGAACACGCCATCCACATCCTCGGTGGAGGGATGTTCATCGGCTTCGCCGCGTACGCCCTGTATCGGGCCAGGCGGGCGACCCGATGAGCGTGTGGCGGCTGCTCGGGGCGTGCGCGGGGCTGGCGGGAGGTGTCCTCGCGGCGGCGCTGGTCCTCGGCGGGGGTGCGCCGGAGCCGGTACCCGCAGGGCTGCCGGACCCCGGGCCGCTCACCGGATGGGGGCTGGCCGCCGCCCGGCTGTTCACCGACGGCGGCGGCGTCGTCATGACCGGCGGGCTGCTGACCGCCGCCTTCCTGCTGCCGCACCCCGGGGACCGGCTCACCGCGGACGGGCTGTTCACGCTGCGCCTCGCCGGGTACGGGGCCACGCTGCTCGTGGTCGCCGGACTCACCCAACTGGTGCTCTGCTTCGCCGAGATCCACGGCGTGCCGCCGGAGAGTGCGCTGGACGGAGGGCCGCTGGCGGCGTTCGCGTTCGGTACGGCCCAGGGCGGTTGCCTGACCGCCCAGGTCGTCCTCGCCGGGGTGGTGGCCGGGCTGGCGAGGCGCGGGCGTACCGGCGCCGCCGCCTTCCGTCTGTTCACCGCCGCCCTGGCCGCGGCCGCGGCTCCGGTACTCGCCGGGCACACCGCCACCGCCGCCGATCCGCTGCACCTGTCCGCGTTGACGCTGCTCGCCCACGTGCTCGCCGCCACGCTCTGGGCCGGTGGACTCGCCGCCCTGACCGTGACCGTCCTCCGCCCGCGCCACGCCGCCCCGGCAAGCGCGGGCGGCACGGCGGATGACGAGGCGTCGCCGGCCGTGGCGGTGGGGCGGTTCAGCCGGGTGGCGCTGGGATGCGTGGTGACCGTCGGGGCGGCGGGGGCGGCCACAGCGGTCCTCCACAGCGGGTCGCGCGGCGTGCTGCTCGGCTCCGCGTACGGCGGGCTGCTACTGGTGAAGGTCGCGGCGCTGGTGGTCCTCGCCGGGTTCGGCTGGGAGCACCGGCGGCGTACCGTTCCACGGCTGGCGGGAGGCGGAGCATCGGCGCGACGGGCCTTCGTCCGGCTGGCCGCCGCAGAACTGCTGCTGATG
>WHSL01000413.1 GCA_009380095.1 Streptosporangiales bacterium
GGCCTCACCGACCGTCAAGATCTCTGTCGTGTCAGGGGTTGTCGCTCAGCTCGGGGGCGCAGGATCGCAGCGACTTCCAGCGGGCCAGCTCCTGGGTGCGGGCCTCGCCCTTGAGCAGGACGGGCACGCCGCCGCTGATCCGGGCCGGGCGCCACGCGGCCCGCAGCACCTTCCGGCCGTGGATCCGGAGCGTCAGCACGCCGCTGGCGGTGGTCGGGCCGCTGCCGGAGTAGAACACGAAGTTGCCGAGGCCGTAGTGCACGTACGCGCCGTACGCGTACCCGCCGGCCAGCGGGATGTGCGCGTGCCCGCCGACGATCACGTCCGCGCCGGCGCGGGCCAGCGCCTTGGCGAGGCTCTGCTGCCGGGGCAGCGGGCACTTGTTGAGCTCCTCGCCCCAGTGCAGATGGACGATCACCGTGTGCGCCCGCTCGCGTGCCCGCTTGACCTCCTGGATCAGCCGTGCCTCGTTCTTCGCCGAGGCGAGGCCGCCCTTCTCGCCGCTCGCCGTCCAGGACGGGATCAGGTGCTCGTCCATCACCTGGGTCGCGCCGATGATCGCCACGCGCTGCCCGCCGGCCTTGGTGTACCAGGGCTTGTACGCGGACGCCTCGTCCTTGCCGATCCCCACGACCGGGAA
Organism: Streptosporangiales bacterium; assembly: GCA_009380095.1. Lineage (GTDB taxonomy): Bacteria > Actinomycetota > Actinomycetes > Streptosporangiales > Streptosporangiaceae > WHSL01. Next base: position 641 of record WHSL01000413.1, read on the forward strand.
CCGCTTCCGCTTGATCGCGGCGAGCGAGTCGGCGAGGCCGGACTCCATGTAGTCCATGCCGTGGTTGTTCGCCATGCTCGCCACGTCCACCCCGGACGCCTCGAGTGTGTCGAAGGCGGTGGACGGGGCGCGGAACGCGAACTCCTTGCCGGGCGCCTTGTCGCCGCCGGTGGTGATCGCGGTCTCCAGGTTCACCATGGCGATGTCGGAGCGGCGCAGCGCCGCGCCGATCGTGCCGATGCCTTTTGAGGGGTTGCTCAGCCGCTGCCGGAGGAAGCCCTCGAAGTGCACGTCTCCGCCGAAGGAGATCGTGTACGGACGGGTCGTCGGCGTCGGTGTCGGGGTGGCGCTCGGCGAGGGTGGAGGGGGTGTCGAACGGGCCGCCGTCGCCCTCTCCTCCGGGACCGAGCATGCGGTCACCGCGATGAGCAGGCCGCTCATGGCGATGACCGCGCGGGATGCGCGCATGGCGCGACGGTTGCATGGGCAAGCGGCGGCCGACGTTCGTTTTGACCTGATTCGACCCTAACAGTGACCAAATCGTCGCGATCAATACACCGAATCCGCCCCCAAACGGGAGACGCATCAGGGCGCGTCCGGGCCGCCCGTCATCATAAGACCATGCCGACCCTTCGCCCCGCCGGCGCGGCCGACGTCCCCGGGCTCACCGCGCTGGCCACCGCCGCGTACGAGCTCTATGTCCCGCGCATCGGCCACCCGCCCGCCCCGATGACCGCCGACTACGCCGCGGCCGTCGCGGCCGGGCACACCTGGGTCGCCGAGGACGGCGGCGGACGGGTCGTGGGGCTGCTCGTGCTGGTCCCGTACGTGGACCACCTGCTGCTGGAGAACGTGGCCGTGCACCC
>WHSL01000307.1 GCA_009380095.1 Streptosporangiales bacterium
ATCATCGAAATCAGCGCGAAACCCTGACCTGCACGAACACCGCCGCCTAGTGACACGCCCCGTCACCAGGCACTGAGCTATTTCCGCAGATCAACGCCACTACTCACCGACTAGCTCGCCCACCCTGCTGCGGAACCCAGGCCCAGGCGGCTCTTGAATACCGCCCAAGGAGTTCTCCAGATCACCCGAAAGAGTGACCCGGATGCGCGCCACACCCGGCCCAGATCCACCAGATTCGAGCCGGTGTCGGTTTAAGAGACGTAAGACGCCGGTTCCTCGCGTACTCCTCTCCACCATGCTCGCCGGACCCACACCATCTGGCAGTGCTGGCACGTCCCGGCTTTGTCAGGGCTGCTTCCCGCCCTCCCCGGCACCACCCGGATCAGACTGCCCTCAGCTTCAACAACCCTGCTGCGACAGAACATCGGCGAAGGTCTCTCACCTCCACTCGAACCAGCAGCGCCTCACGGCGCAACCAAGATCCCCGACAGAGTCGCCCGGTGGACGTCCAGATCGGCGGGGACCTCCTTGTCGATGCGGGCGAGGAACCTCTTGAATTCCATCGCCCGGTGCCGGCGGTGGATCTGCCCGATGACCTCGCCGGTGGCGATGTTCAGCGCTGCCAGCCCGGCCAGGTCGTCGGCGTCGTCTCGCCAGGACGGCCAGCCCCGTTCCTCCAACCAGGCCGACCGCGCCACGATCACCGCGCGGACCGTCTCCACGTCCCCCGCAGCGGCCAGCCGCATCACACCGAGGATGAGGCGCGGCGTCTGCGCGCGGAGCTGACCGGCCTGCTGCTCGCCGAAGGCCACATCACCTCGCCGGCGGCAGAAGAGGCGTTTCGCACGGTCCCCCGCGAGGCGTTCGTCCCAGCCGGCCCCTCTGGAGGTGACCTACAGCCTCGACAACCGCGTGGTGACCAAGACCGACACCAGCGGCCAGAACCTGTCATCGGTCAGCGCGACCTACATCCAGGCCCGCATGATCGAGATGGCCGACCTGGCACCCGGCAAGACGGTGCTGGAGATCGGGTCGGGCGGCTACAACGCCGCGCTGCTGGCCGAGGTCGCCGGCCCCACTGGGAAGGTTGTCAGCATCGACATCGACCGAGATCACCGAACGCGCCAGCGAGCTACTGGACCGCACCGGCTACGGCAGCCGGGTCACCGTCCTGCAGGCCGACGCCAGTCTCCCCGTCCCCGGGTTCTGCAGCTTCGACCGGGTCCTCGTAACCGCCGGCGCCTGGGACATCGCGCCCGCGTGGCTGAACCAGCTCACCGCAGACGGGGTCCTGGTGATGCCGCTACGCATGAACGGCGTCACCCGCACGATCGCCTTCCGCCGCAACAGCGATCACCTGATCAGCGTCGACACCGAAGTGGCCGGGTTCGTGCCGCTCCAAGGCCACTCAGCCCACCACGACGCGGTCGTCGCGGTGCCGCACCCGGCCGGCGGCCACATCACGCTCCGGTTCGACTCCACCGTGCCCGACACCGGGTACGGACTGGAGTCGGTGCTGACGACCTCACCGGTCGCGGCATGGTCCGGCGTCACCATCGGCCACCAGGTCCCCTTCGCCGACCTGCACCTGTGGTTCGCCTCCTGGCTGCCCGGCTTCTGCCGCATCACCGCGAAACCAGGCACCGAGCTGGCCCCCGACCTGTGCCAACGGTGGCTGCCCTTCGGCCACGCACGCGCCGACGCCCTCGCCTGCCTCGCCTACCGGCCCGCCCCCGAAGCCACCGGCGGCGGGGCAGAACTCGGAGCGATCGCCTACGGCACCAACGCCTCAGCCGCCTCTACCACGATGACCGAGCACATCCAGGCATGGGACCAGCGAGCCCGCAACCAGCACCCGCCGGCCTTCGCCTACTGGCCAACCGGCAGCGACCTCACCCACCTCCCCGGTCACGCCGTCACACTGCGGAAAGACGGCGGCATCGTCTCGATCTCCTGGCCCGACACGCCTGAACCACGCCCACCCGGGTTCGGGGGCGGCCCGTACGCGACCCTCATGGCTGGAGAGTCAGGGCGTAATGATGTGGCTGGGCTGGTCGAGCCAGGGCTCCTCGCCGCTGGCGGCGACGGTGAGCCCGTACCGGCCGGGGGCCGGGGAATCGTTGCGTGTCCACCAGGTGAAGGTGTCCTCAAGCTCGTCCCAGAGGCGGCGGGGGCCGTGCTGGGTGACGGGGTGCGTGGCGTGTCCGGGCTGGTAGTCGCAGGCAGCCCAGGGCCCGGCAGGGTTGCCGATCTCGTAGCAGAGGAGGGACACCGAACCGTCGCCCGGGTCTTCTTCCACGAAGAATCCGAGGCCGGGGGCGCGGGCGGTGACGGCGAGATTCAGGCCGGGACCGGCGTGCTGGATGCGGCGAAGGTCGAGGCGTGTGGTGCTGGTGACGGCGTCCTGCTGATGGTGTGGCCGCCAGGCGAGCTCGGCGCGGTGGTTGCGCAGCATCATGTAGCCGCTGGGGCCGTGGAACCGGCCGTGCGCGGTACCGCTGTCGGTGACGGTGAGGCGTGTCTTGTGGCCGTGGCCGATCTGGGGCTGCCAGGGGGCGACGATGACGGCGCCCGGGCGTGCTTGTTCCACCCAGGTGTAGGCGATGGAGGCGACCGCGCAGGTCACATGGACGCGGTCGTACGGTGCATCAGGTGGGTAGCCGTCGGCGCCGTCACCGGCGATCACGTGCGGGGTGAGGCCGACGGCCTTGAGGTTGGCTTCGGCTTGGGCGGCAAGGGCGGGATCGACCTCGAGCGTGGTGACGTTTTCCGCGCTGAGCAGGTGGGACAGTAGGGCGGCGGTGTAGCCGGTGCCGGTGCCGATCTCCAGCACGCGGTCACCTTCGGCGGGGCCGAGGAGTTGGAGGAAGCTGAAGGCGATGCCGGGGGCGGAGATTGAGCTGGACGCCGGCCCCGCGGCTGTGTCGTCGGGGGCGGCGGCGCCGTCGGCGCGCTGGGTGATGATGGAGGCGTCGGAGTAGACAGCCGTGTGCCACTGCTCCGGGCGCGCGTCCCGGTCGATCGGGTAGGGGATGCCGTGTTCGGGGCTGGCGAGGCCGCGGGCCGGTACGAAACGCGCTCGCGGAACGGCGATCATGGCCTCCCGCCACGGGGAGCCGATGCCGAGAAGTTGGGCCAGCTGCTGGTCGTTCACGTGCCTCGTTCCAGAAGGTCGGCCATAGCTGCCGGGATGGGCAGCCCGGTCTCTTCGGCCAGCCACCCGAACTCCCCGCCCTGGTTGGTCTCCAGGAACACCCAGCGCCCGCTGGGTTCGCAGATCATGTCGACCGCGCCGTAGACCAGGCCGAGCCGCCGGTGCAGTTCTACCAGCTTGCCGGTCACCTCGGCGGGTGGCTCGATCACGGTGTAGGTCAGCGCGTCGTAATCGGCCCGCCAGTCTGCTCGTGAACGGTCGCTTCCGGCATCGATCCGTACGGCGAAGACGCGTTCCCCGATGACGATCAGGCGAGCTTCGAACTCCTTGGCTATCTGCTCCTGGAACAGGTGCGCGGTCAGCGCCAGCCGCTGATCCAGCAGGAGCTCAGGGTCGTCCACCGGGCTGGTGTAGATCACCTTCACCTCGCCCTCATCGGCGTGCCACACCCCGGACAGCGGCTTGTACACCACCGGACCGCCCAGCCGGACGGCCCAGGCATGCGCAGCTTCCGGGTCGGAGGTGATCAGCGTGTCTGGAATGTCCAGGCCCACCCCGGTGGCCGCGGCCAGCTGGACCGGCTTGTACTCCGCCCGGGCCGCGGCCATCGGATCGTTGACCCACAGGCAGCCCGCCAGCGCCGCCTGCACACCACCGAGCCCCCGCCGCGCCTCCCCGTAGGCGAACGCCCGCTCCGGACCCGACATCTGCTCGTCCATCACGAACTGGGACGACCGGCGCTGCCACACCGCATGAACCCGCCCCAGATCAATCGCCTCACCGCCGGCCGACCTCAAACCCCCCTGCCAGGGGCCGAATCTGGTGATCTGTGCCTGCATCGACAGCTGCTGGGGAAACGACGACGGGTTCAGCCTGGCCACCGGCACGCCACGACCCGCGAGCTCAGCCGCGACCCGGTCGGCAACGCGATCGGAATCGTGGGCGAGGACGAGAACTGACACGGCCTTAGTCCGTTCCGGTGTCCTCCGGCCCCTGATTGTCCGACCCGCCACCCGTCGTGTACTTCCCGGTGTCGCTTTCATGCTTGCCCGCCCGCGGCTGCGGCACGACCGCGAACCGAAGCCCCCACGGACGCGCGAGACTGGCAGGCTCATCGATCGCCGCCCGCTGATGCGGCCGCGGATCCATCGGGAAGAAGTCCCCAACCCGAAACAGCACCCCACGCGACTCGCCGTCAGGTGAACACGTCACCAAATCAACCCCAGAAACGCCCGCTGGCTGCTTCGTCCACGCATCCATCAACGACACCTCGTCTCCCGCGCCAGGCCCACACCGCAATCCGCCACCGGCATGCGTCGATCACTCACAGCGACACGGTGGGTGCTATACGTCTCCACGGAACGTAACCCGCGCCGGGCGAACGTCAAGCCCTCAAAGTCCGCAGCGGCGCCGCTGGCGCTACGACACGGACAGCCCTATCCCTACTCGGCTGCGGTGCCGACGGTGAGGAGGTGCCCGCTCGCAGCGAGCATGGCCGGGTGCGACTCGGTCGTGCGCAGCATGGACAAGGTCGCTGCTCGCCGGCCGGGGTCATCCAGCTATGCGGGGATGTCAGGCATGAGCCAGGCGGCGCCTTCCAGGCCGTACTGGCGCTGGGGCTGCCATCCCGCTTCGTGGATCTCGGATGCGACTTCGGCGGGGTGGTGGAAGTAGGCGGTGGTGAAGAACCCGTTCCCGCCCTCCAGGCGCCCGGTCGCGGTGATGCGGTCGACGACGGCCCGGGCGGCCGGATCGAAGGCCCTGCCCAGCCGGAGCAGATCGTGCATGGGCGCGAACCGATTGATCATCGCCGCCACGAGCAGGCCACCTAGTGTCATGCGCCTGGCCTGTGCGAGAGCACGTATTCGGTCCGGGCGTTCCGCCGGTAGGTGATAGGCGGCCCCGGCAGCAGCGCCCATCGGCACTCACTGCCGCGACGATCGAGTGCCCGCCACCCGCCATGGGGACG
>WHSL01000382.1 GCA_009380095.1 Streptosporangiales bacterium
CCAACACAACGCGAGGCCAAGGCGAGGAAGCCCAAGGCTTCCGAACACAAGACACCGCCACGCGAGCGGACGACGGGATTCGAACCCGCGACCCTCACCTTGGCAAGGTGATGCTCTACCAACTGAGCCACGTCCGCGCGTGCCCCGTACAGGGGCTGCGTGATGAACTTTAGCCGATCCGGGGTACCGCTCAAACCGCATTCGGCGTGGGCGGCGCCGGACGGCTGGCGCCGGCGGCCCCGTACTGTTGGCGTCGGGATCGCCGCGCGGGCGTGTCGGCCCTGGTGGCGCGGTACGGCGAGCGGGAAGGAGCCGCAGGTGAAGGTGTGGGTCTCGGTCGACGGCAAGGCCACGCTGAGCGACGCGGAGCAGGCCCGGCTGTCGGTGTTCGATCATGGGCTGACGGTCGGGGACGGCGTCTTCGAGACCGTGAAGGCGGTGGACGGGCGGCCGTTCGCGCTGACCCGGCATCTGCGGCGGTTGCACCGTTCCGCGACCGGCCTGGGGCTGGCCGCGCCGGACCTGGACGCGATCGCCGACGGGGTGGCGGAGGTCCTCGGCGCGGGCCCGAGGTCACCGCTGGCGCGGGTGCGGATCACCGTGACGGGCGGTGTGTCACCGCTGGGATCGGAGCGCGGCGACGCGGCGCCCACGATGGTGGTGGCGGCGTCGCCGATGCGGGCCTGGGCGGACACCGGCGACGTGGCGGTGGTGCCGTGGCCGCGCAACGAGCGCGGCGCGCTGACCGGCCTGAAGACCACCTCGTACGGGGAGAACGTGCGGGCCCTGCAGCACGCCCGCGCGCACGGCGCGTCCGAGGCGATCTTCGGCAACACCGTGGGCAACCTGTGCGAGGGCACGGGGAGCAACGTGTTCTGTGTGATCGGCGGGCGGCTCGTGACGCCGCCGCTGTCGGCCGGGCCGCTGGACGGCATCACCCGCGCCCTCGTCCTGGAGTGGGTGGGGGGCGAGGAGCAGGACGTGCCGCTCGGGGCGCTGGCCGAGGCCGAGGAGGCGTTCCTCACCTCGACGACGCGTGACGTGCAGCCGATCCGTGCCGTGGACGGTCATGTACTGCCGGCGGCTCCTGGGCCGTTCACGCGCCGGGCGATGGAGATCTTCGCCGAGCGCGGCGCCACCGACCTTGATCCGTGACGGGTCAGCTCCAGAGAAGCTGCTCGATCTCCGCCTCGAGGTCCACGAAGTCGGACTCGCACCCGGCGGGCACGATCTCGTACGTACGGTGCAGAAAGTCGGCCAGGTCCGCGATGGGCGCCTCGAACTCGGCGTGCCCGAACGGGGACGACAGCGTGATCCCGAGGATTCTCTTGCCGTCCGTCTTCGACGGCCACACCTGGACGTCGCCGTCGCCGACCCGGCGCACGATGCCCACGGTCAGCAACTCGCGCGCGAAGATCCACTCGACGGGTTCGTCGCTGCCCACGTGGAACGCCATGCGGATCGCGTACGGGTCGTCGGACGTGTAGTGGAGCTCGGCGGTGAGCGGGACCGTGGTGCGATCAGGGACCACGAGCCGAAGGCCGAGCTCGGCGGATGCGGTGGTGCCGCTGCTCTTCATCGTCGCCAAACCTTTTCTCGTCAGGTCCCGCTGTGCGGGGTCGTCCGGTGTCTCACCTGCTCCAACGCCGCCCCCTCGCGGCCATGACGCGTATCGGCGAATTCTTTCGGGAAGATTCCTCCGCAGAGGGCGTCCATAACATCGGTCACCCTCAAACAAACCCGATTTGACCTGGGCAAATTCCCAAGGGTGCGGGTGCTCACAGGGCTGGGCGTAATCAGACCGGAACCTTCGCTCCGTGGGACTTCCGGGTCCGTACCGCCCAGACGTGACGGGGGAGCACACCGCGGCGCGGTCGGTAGGCTGGTCCGCGTGAGCATCCGCCAGGGGGAGAGCGCGCCAGGCGCGGCGGAAGAAGAGCCGCGTCCCGGGCAGGGCCGCGGCCGCCTCGCCGCGCTCGTCGCCCGCACCCGAGCCCGCGTCCGCGCTAACCCGATGCTCAACACGACCTGGCGGCTGCTCGTCCTCACCGTCGGCTGCCTCGTGCTGCTCGGCGGACTGGTCATGATGATCGGGCCGGGACCGGGCATCGTCGCCGTCATCCTCGGCCTCGCCATCCTCGCCACCGAGTTCGCCTGGGCACAGCGGCTCCTGCACCGGGCCAAGGTGACCGCGGAGCGCGCCAAGGACAAGGCACTCGACCCACGCAAACGCCGGCGCAACCAAATCCTCCTCGTCGTCGCCGTCGCCGTCGCGGCGGCAGCGATCATCGCCTATCTGTGGATCTACGGCCTCACACTGCCCTGGGAACTGCTGAACCGGCCATAGACCCAGTTCGGCCGGGGGTCCCGCCGCCCCCACAGCGGACGCGCCCGGCCATTGATGCGTGACCTACCCAGCAGATGCGCTAATCTCTTACCCGCCGCCGGAACATCAGCGGCGCGGGCGATTAGCTCAGCGGGAGAGCGCTTCGTTCACACCGAAGAGGTCACTGGTTCGATCCCAGTATCGCCCACGAGCCGGCTCTGCGTGTTCGCGAATCTTTGATTCGCTTCCCGTGGGGCCGCGATGATTTCCGGGGG
>WHSL01000407.1 GCA_009380095.1 Streptosporangiales bacterium
CGAGAGCGCCTCACGGCCGCCCCAGCCGATCCTCTCCCACTGCGCCGCGGGCAGCGGCTCCGTGGCGATCATCGAGGACAGCATGGGCAGGAGCTCCCGCGCGCCGCCGGGCAGCGACGGGGTGTAGCCCTCGGTGGCGCGCAGCACCACGTCCGCGCGGACCACGCCGCGCTCGGTGACGACCCGCCGCGGGTGGATCGCCAGCGCCGCGGTGCTCTCGTAGATGTCCACCCCGGCCGCCTCGACGATCGCGGCCAGCGCGGTGACGAGCCGGGCCGGGTCGAGCCGCGCGCAGTGCGGGCTGTACGTGGCGCCGAGCACCCCGTCCACCGCCACCCGGGCCCGGGTCTCGTCGGCGCCGAGCAGCCGGACGTCGTCCTCGGTGAGGCCCCAGTCCCGGTCCGCGGCCAGCGCCTCGCGCAGCCGTCCCACCTCGGCGGTCGTACGGGCGACGGTGAGATACCCGCCCTTGACCGCGTTCACGTCGTGCCCGTGCTCGGTCATGATCGCGAGCACCTCGTCGATCGCGTCGAACACGGCGCGCTGGAACGCGATCGGCGGCGGGGCCGGCATCGGCGAGCAGCACCGCCGCGTCCGGATCCCACGAGGCGATCGCGGTGTCGCCGGCCCGTACGGCGGAGCGCGCGCCGGTCTCCCGCACGGTCCCGCTCCCGCCACCGGGCAGCGCGATGCTGAGCCGCCGGGCGTGCCCCAGGTAGACCTCGTCGGTCACCCGGACCTCGATCCGGTGCGCCCCGCCCGGCCCCTCGCCCGCCCCGTCGGCACCGTCGGCGGACCCGGCCGGCGCGAGCCGCAACCACTCCGGCCGGATCATCAGCACCGCCCGGCCGGTCATCCCGGACCCGTCCATCACAGGCACCCGCACGTCCCCCACCCGGAGAACCCCGGGCTCCCCGGCGGAGACCGTCCCGCGCAGCAGCGTGGACTCGCCGAGGAACCGCGCCACGAACAGCGTGCGCGGGTTCTCGTAGAGCTCCTCGCCGGTGCCGACCTGCTGCCCGCCGGACAGCTCGGCGGGCCGCCGGTCCTCGTACCCGGTGAGCTGTACGGTCTCCAGCGCCGCGGCCACCAGCCGGTCCCGCTCCGCCCGCGGCACCTTGCGCTGGCGCAGCGGATACCCGACGTTGTCGGCCACGCTCAGGTGCGGGAACAGCGCGTATCCCTGGAAGACCATGCCCATGTCGCGCTTGTGCGTCGGGGTCCGCAGCACGGACCGCCCGCCGACGAGCACGTCACCCTCGGTCGGGTCGATGAACCCGGCGATCATGTTGAGCGTGGTGGTCTTCCCAGACCCGCTGGGCCCGAGGAAGTCATGAACTCCCCCGCCTCGACGGTCAGGTCGACACGGTCGACGGCACGCGTGGGGCCGTACGTCTTGGCCAGGCCGGACAGCTCGATGGCGGCGCCGGCCCGGGACAGCTCGGCCCGTTCAGTTGTGGACACGCCGGGACCTCCTGGCCGTGACGAGTAGGGCCGCACCGATGAGCGTGCTGGTGATGACGATGATCAGGGTGGCCGCCGTGGCGATCGTCGGGTCGACGTCGCGCAGTACGGAGGCGTACATCTTCACCGGCAGCGTCACCTGCAGGAACGTACGGAGCCGCGTCGCGCCGCAGACCGCCGCGGCGCGCTCCAGGTTCGTGTCGAACCCGGCCAGCACCGAGGAGACCGGAACGATCACGAACGGCAGGGCCAGCGCGGTGTGCGCC
>WHSL01000246.1 GCA_009380095.1 Streptosporangiales bacterium
CGGCCAGGTCGCCGCGCGCTGCCGGGCGGACATGCCCGCGAACAGCGCGAGCAGGCCGTGTTCCACCGCCTCCGGCAGCGGCCGCAGCAGTCGCCGCGCCCGGCGAGCGCCTCGGTGAACACCGCGCGGGCGCGACTCCAGGCGCCCCGGCGCAGCAGCAGCCGGCCGTCAGCCGTCGCATCGGGAGAGGAGGACACGCCGCCGGGCCACGTGTCAGACGGCCACCGGGGCCTGGGTGTGGCCGATGGTGAGGCCGCTGTCGGGGTCGAAGAACTGGAGGCGGGTGGTGTCGACGGCGAGGGTGATGGGCTCGCCGGGGCGGGCGTTGCTGCGGGCGTTGACGCGGGCGGTCCAGAGCGTCTGGCCGGCCAGCAGGCCCATGCCGGCGCCCTCGCCGTCGTCGTCCTCGGCCGCCTGCGCGGTCGCGGTGTGCTCCACCGGCGGCGTGTCCAGCGTGAAGATCACGTTGATCTCGCTGCCCAGCTCCTCGGTGACGTCCGCCGACACCGGCAGCCTGGCCCAGTCGGGGTGGGTGCCGAGCGCGGCGTCCTCGAAGTCCGAGGGCCGCACGCCCATGATGACCTCGCGGTCGAGGTACGTGTCGAGCCCCGCCCGCTCGCGCAGCAGCGCCTCCGGCACGGGCAGCTTGTGCCCGGCGAACACGGCGTGCACACCGTCGTCGCGGACCAGCCGTACGCTGGCCAGGTTCATCGCGGGGGAGCCGATGAAGGCCGCGACGAACAGGTTGGCCGGGTGGTCGAACAGGTTCTGCGGCGAGTCGACCTGCTGCAGCCGCCCGTCCAGCAGCACCGCGACGCGGTCGCCGAGCGTCATGGCCTCGATCTGGTCGTGCGTGACGTACACCGTGGTCACGCCGAGCCGGTCGTGCAGCTGGTTGAGGCCGGCGCGCATCTGCACGCGCAGCTTGGCGTCCAGGTTGGACAGCGGCTCGTCCATCAGGAACGCCTGTGGCTCCCGGACGATCGCGCGGCCCATCGCCACCCGCTGCCGCTGGCCGCCGGAGAGCGCGGCCGGCTTACGGCCCAGGTACTGCTCCAGGCCGAGCATCTTGGCAGCCTCGTTCACCCGGCGCTTGATGTCGTCCTTGGCCGTGCCGCGCAGCTTCAGCCCGAAAGCGAGGTTCTGCTCCACCGTCATGTGCGGGTAGAGCGCGTAGTTCTGGAAGACCATGGCGATGTCACGGTCCTTGGGCGCCAGGTCGTTGACCACACGGTCGCCGATCGTGACGGTGCCGGCGGTGACCTCCTCGAGCCCGGCGATCATCCGCAGCGCGGTGGACTTCCCGCAGCCGGAGGGTCCGACCAGCACCATGAACTCGCCGTCGGCGATCTCCAGGGACAGATCGTCGACGGCCTTGACGCCGCCCGAATAGATCTTGTCGACGCCATCGAGCACGATCTGCGCCATGTGTATCACTTCCAGTCTGATTTGCGTGCTTTATGGCGATCAAAAAGTCATTGGAGGTATCCAACCTGACGACCACGGGGATGTCGAGGGCCGATAGAGGCCGTGGCCACGCGTTCGTACCCGATAACGTTACGCGCGTGGAGGAGATCGACCGGCACATCCTGGCCGTGCTCGCCGCCGATGGCCGGGCCAGCTTCACCGATCTGGCGCGGCGCACCGGGCTGTCCGTGTCCGCCGTGCACCAGCGGGTGCGGCGGCTGCAGGAGCGCGGCGTGCTCAAGGGGTATTCGGCCAAAGTAGATCATGAGGCGATCGGCCTGCCGCTGACCGCGTTCGTGTCCATCAAGCCGATCGACCCGGCCGCGCCGGACGACGCGCCCGAGCGGCTCGCGCACCTCGACGCGATCGAGGCCTGTCACAGCGTGGCGGGCGAGGAGAGCTACATCCTGAAGGTGCGGGTGGCGTCGCCGCAGGCGCTGGAGACGCTGCTGCAGGAGATACGGGCGGCGGCCAACGTGTCGACCCGTACCACGGTGGTGCTGAGCACGCCGTACGAGGGGCGGTCGCCGTTCGGCGACGGTCCGCCGGGGGTGGGCTGAGCCTTCCGCGGCGCCGGTCGTGCCGCGCCGCTCAGCGGGGGTGGGCGATCTCGACGGGGATGGCGTCGGTGTGGGTGACCTCGCCGAAGTACATCACCTTCACCAGGGCCCACCAGTGCGATCCGGGGCGGGCGGCCGGCGGAGCGGTCACCCGGAACCGGACCGAGCCGGTCCGGCCCGCGGGTACGGCGAAGCCCTGGCTCCACGGCTTGATGAGGTCCCACGTCCCGTACGGGGAGATCACTTGCGCCTCGCCGCGGATCTCGGAACGGGCCCGGTTGTCCAGCCCCACGACGATCTCCGCGGAGGCGCCGGGCGCGACCCGCAGCGCGTCCCCATCGAGGCTGACCGCGAGCGGGACGACGGGCGTGGCCCCCGCGACGTCCACCGCGACGACGTCCTCGTACGCCCGGCCGGCGGCGTCGGTGACGCGGGCCGCCAGGTAGTGGCGGCCGGGCAGCGCGTCCGCCTTGGCGCGCAGCCGCAGGGTCAGCTCGGCGTGGCCGTGCGGCGGGAGGTCGTAGGCCGGGTCGCCGTCCACCTCGACGTCCAGGCCGTCCTCGGCGATCACCTGGACCGTGCCGCGTGCGGGTTGGGCCGAGGTCGCGACGGTGACCCGGACGGCCGCCGTCTCGCCGGGCGCGTCGAGCCGGACCGACCCGGGGGAGACGTGCACCGCCGCCGGTAGGTAGCCGAGCGGTGCGGCGCCCTTGTCGTGCTTCCAGTACCGCGTGAACACCGGCGTGGCCGGCTCCGTCGCGACGTCACCACGCGGATCCGGCATGCCCAGGCCCAGTGCGCCCGAGGGGGTGGCCGCGATGGTGGTCGTGCCGGCCGGGCCGAGGGTGACGGAGATGCGCCCATCCGGCAGCAGCTCGGCCCGCGCGTCGCCATACGGACGCCCGTCGCTCGCGGTATCGCCGGCGCCCATCCCGTCGGCGCCGCTGGCGCTACCGGGGCCGCTCCCGCCGCTCCCGCCAGGGCCGCTCCCGGCGAGGCCGGGGCCGGTCGCGTCGGGGTCCGCGTCGTTTTCGGTGAGGCCGGTGATGGAGGTGGCGATGAAGGGGGTCGCGCCGGTGACGGTGGCGCGGACCGGATGGCCGGTGGTCTCGGTGAGGCGCAGCACCACCTCGCGGACCGGCCCGTCCGGCGCCGCCGCGCCCGAGGCGAGCGGGTTGCCGCGCGGCTTCAGCGCGCTGAGCACGGCGTCTCGCGGCGAGATCTCCAGCAGCGAGGAGGCCGCCGGCAGCTCCCCGCTGCCCGGCGCGTCCCGCACATGAGTGAGCAGCGCGTGGTTGTACTCCCGGCCGGCCTGCGCGAACTGCGCGTCCCGCCAGTCCCCGGGCCCGCCGGTGAGCGCGTACTCGAACGTGTGCGTCCAGGCCTGCCCGGAGAACGACCCCCCGCCCGGCGGCGTACGCCGGCTCCCGGTGATCCACGTCCCGGACGGCCAGCCGGTGCAGGACCGCATCAGCGTCAGGTACAGCGTCCCGTCGGCCTCGGCGAGCACGGACGGCGTGCCCCGGTTGAGCAGCGCGACCGAGTAGTCGCCGGCCGGCTCCACGCCCGCGTCGTGCCGGTCCGGCTGCACCACGTCGATCTCCGCGTCGGCGAGGTCGGCGGCGAGCGTGCCCACCGCGACGTCCAGGTCGTGACCGGCCACCACCAGCACCGGCAGCGCCCCGATGTCCCGTACGTCCACGCAGCGCGCGTCGCCCGTCGGCGCGAAGGCCTCGCGGCGCGGCATCCGGGCCGGGATCCACGCCCGGCCGACCCGCTTCAGCTGCATGATCAGCTCCTCGGCGACGGCGGGGGCGAGGTCGTCGAAGAGCCGCGCGGTGAAGTGGTTGACGTCCGGCCCGCCGATCGCGATGCGCACGTCGGGCAGGTTGGAGTCGAGGTCCAGGCAGCCGTACCGGGGCCCGTCCGGGCGGGAGCGGGTGGCGGTGACGCCGCGCCCGGCGAGCCGCGCGACGAGGTCCCGGACCGCCGCGTCCGGCCCGGGCGGGGCGATCACCTCGGCCACCCCGAAGGGCTGCCGGGCGCGGACCGAGCCGTCCGGATCGATGAGCGCCACCACGGCGGGCACGCTCAGCCCGGCCCAGGTGTGGCAGGGGTTGTCCAGCGTCCACGGGTGCTCCGCGGCGTCGGCCTCGGGGTAGCCGAAGGAGCGGGCCACCGCCGCGTTCGCGGTCTCGTACACCGGGACCGTGCCGGGGATGTTCAGCGGGAAGCGCACGCGGAGCAGCCGGTCCTCACCGAGCGCCCCGTCCACGTGGGTGCGGAACTCCACCCGTGGCAGCCCCTCCCAGAGCGTGACCTCCTGGGCGACCCGCAGCCCGCCGAGCCGGTAGCGCGCCACGAGGCGGCGGCCGAGCCGGCAGGTGAACGCCCGCACGGTGGCGGGCACCGCGGCGGAGCCCACCCCCGGCCCCTTGGGCAGCAGGTGCCACGGCCCCTCATTGAAATCCGGATGGTTCCGGTACTCCTCCTGAACGACCAGCTCCCCGGCCACTCCGCCGGGCGCGAGCAGCTCCCGCCCGGTGCGCCGGTCGTACACGCCGGCCAGGCCGCCGCCGCGGCGCGGGTCGGCGGTCACGGTGAAGAACGCGTTACCGATGGTGGTCCAGTCCACCGGCCGCCACGCCGGCGGTGAGGTGGCGGCGGTGTGCACCGTGTACGTACGCCGCCCCAGCGCGGGCACCGCCTGCGCGGGGAACCGCAGCCGCGCCTCCGCGATGGACCCGTCCCGGTGCCGCCGTACGCCCTCGGTCACGGTCCGTACCGGAGCGCCGTGCGCGTCGCGGATCTCCAGCCCCGGCGTGCCGGGCGCGGGCAGCTCGACCCGGACCTCCGCGATGCCGTTGCGCGGCCAGGACAGCGTGTTGGCCACGGTCATCGGCCAGCCGGGCGGGCCGCCGCCCGGCCCGGGGCCGCGCGCGGCGAGGTGGGCCAGCGCCTCGTCGCGGACCGTGCGGCCCAGCTCGTACGCCTCCCGCCAGCCGCCCACCAGATCCAGGTAGACCTGGTCGGACTCGCTGCCGGTGATGGCGTCGTGGTGCGCGCCGAACAGCAGCTGGCGCCAGGCCTTGTCCAGCCGCTCGTGCGGGTACGGCGCCCCGGCCAGGCTCGCCAGCGTGGCCAGCCGCTCGGCGTCGTCCACCGCCACCTCGGCGGCGCGCTGGCCCTGCTTGGTGTCGATGTAGGAGACGTCCTTGCCGGTGTAGAGCGGGTTCATGTCGCGCGACTGGGGGGTGAAGCTGATCTTCCGGCGGGCGGCGTCCTCCCGTACCGCCGCGAAGAACTCGCGTGGCAGGCCGACCTGGAAGCGCGGCCACACGTAGCGGGCCGCCCAGGCGCGCGGCACGGCTGTCGCCCAGCGGGAGGGGATCACGTGGTCCGCGCCGACCGGCAGCAGCACGTTGCGGGTGGCGGCGACGGCGGCCAGCTCGCGGAAGTTGCGGTACGCGGCCTCCACCGCCTCCTCCGCCGACTCCGCCCGCTCCAGGTCCCAGCCCGCGCCGTAGTGGTTGGCCATGTAGGAGGTGAGCAGGCCGGAGCCGTCCGGGCTGATCCACTCGAACTCGGCGGGGAACTGCATCCGGGTGTTGTCGCCCACGGTCATCCGCGGGCCCCACTGGTGGAACGGGCCGCGCGCCCAGGCGCTGCCGGTGAGCCCGGCCGCGGCGGCCAGCCCGGGGAAGCCGGGGTCGTGCCCGAACACGTCCAGCAGCCAGGCGGTGCGCGGGTCCCCGCCGAGTACGTCCCGCTGGTACCCGATGCCGTAGATCAGGTTGCGTACGGTCGACTCGGCGCTGGTCAGGTTGGTGCTGGGCTCGTTGTACGTGCCGCCGACGAGCTCCAGGCGGCCCTCGTCCAGGAGCCCGCGCAGCCGCCGCCGGTCGTCGGGGAAGGCGTCCCAGTGCGGTTTGACGTAGTCGAGCTCGGCGAGCACGAAGCGGTAGTCGGGGTCGCGATCGGCCTCGTCGAGATGGGCCCGTACCAGGTCGAAGGCGGTCCGTACGTGGCCGTCGCGGAGCTGCTCGGCCGGCGGCAGGTCGTACCAGGACTCGGTGAAGCCGTTCTGCGTGTTCCACCAGACCGGGTCGTAGTGGAAGTGCGGGACCAGGAACATCGTCCACCCGGTGGCGGCGAGCCGGATCCGCGCCCGCTCGGTGTGCCGGCGGCCCCCGGCCTCCACCACCACCGTGACCTCGCGCGGCGCGCCCTCGCTGTACGGGGCCGCCACCCCGATCCCCACCTCCGCGACGTGCTCGGCGCCAGGCGTCAGCGGGGGAGTGACCGCCGGCTCCGGGGTGAACACGGCGGGCCCTTCGAGCCGTACGGCCGCGGGCTCGGCGCCGTCGCCGGTGTTGCGCAGGGAAACCCGGACGACTTGGAGGGGGCGCTGGGGACTACCGGCGAACAGGTCGGTCGACTCCACGTCGAGGACCCGCAATCGGGGGCCTCCTTGGGCTCGGGGCGGCCGCGGGTGCGGGAAGATCCGCGACTTCTCTCTAGAGATACCCGCCGACACGGCCCGGACATGCGGCGCGGAACCGCCGAGAATGGCCGAGATGGGCAGAATCGTCCCCCTTGTGTTCCGTCGCGGACTGTGCGTCCGGGGCCCTTCCGCCTCTTCCGCGGGCCGCTAGGCCTCTCTGGGGTCCACCGGGTACTTCTCGGCGGCGCGGCGCAGCTCGGCGAGACCCGTGGCGATGAGCGGGCGGTGCCCTCGCGGTGCGCCGCGAGGTCGGCCTCCGCGCGTTCCCACACGGCGAACATCGCGTCGGCGTGGCCGAGCAGGGTCCACGCGGCGGGCGTGAGCCTGACCCGGCGGCCCTCCGGTTCGAGCAGCGCGACGCCGAGCCGGGCGGAGAGCTGCCGGAGTTGCCGGGAGACCGTGGACGGCGTGAGGTGCAGCGCCTCCGCGGTGGCGGTGACGGTGCCGCGCTCGGCGAGCACCCGGAGCGTCTGCAGGCGCGGATCGATCATGTGACCATTCCACACGATCCGGTGCGGAAACTTTCGATGGACCCGTACGAGTCGTGTCGGCCAGGCTGGAGTTCATGCTGGATTCGATCCTCGCCGGGCTGGTCGCGGGGTACGCGGTGTCCATCCCGGTGGGTGCCCTCGCCGTGCTGCTGGTGAACCTCGCGGCCCGTACGTCCCTGCGGACCGGGCTCGCCGGCGCGTGCGGGGTGGCGACGGCCGACGGCGCGTACGCCGCCGTGTCCGTCGCCGGGGGAGCGGCGGTGGCGGACGCGGCGCGGCAGGTGACGACGCCGCTGCGGTGGGGGGGGCCGCGGTGGTGCTGCTGGTGGTGGCCGGGCACATCGTGCTGAGCGAGCTGCGGCGGCGCCGGGGCGGGGCCACGCGCGGGCGGCTGAGGTCCGTGGCGCTCGACTCGCCGCCGCGCGCGTACCTCGGCTTCCTCGGGCTGACCCTGCTCAACCCCTGGGCGATCATCTACTTCTCCGCGCTGATGCTGGGCCACCAGGCGATCGAGCGTCCCGGCTGGTCGGCGCCCGCCTTCGTGGCGGCCATCGCCGTCGCGTCACTGAGCTGGCAGGCGCTGCTCGCCTGCGGCGGGGCGGCGCTGGGCCGTGCGCTGACCGGCCCCCGCGCGCGCCTCATCACGGCGGTCCTGTCCGCCGCCGTGATCGCCGCCCTCGCCGTGGGCATCGCGCTCAGCGGCTGAGCGGTAGGCGGGGCTGAAGGAAACCGTAAGGGGCGGGCGGGAGGCTGCTGATCGTGCCGGCGGCGAGGGGCCGCCGGCATCGATCATGGGAGCGGATCCACATGCGCAAGCTCCGCGTTGCCCTCCGGCGGCCATCTGCGGCGGCGGCCGGGCGGGGACGGTGGGCCGGTGCCTCTGGCCGGCGGTGACGCCGGGCCGTCCGCCCGGCGACGGCGGATGTGCCGCCACACCTCTTCGAGTCTTCGAGCTTGCGCAGGTGGGCCGGTGTCGGGAAGGAACGCCCCGGCTCTGGTGGCGGCGCGTTC